>CALGDE010000114.1 GCA_937883785.1 uncultured cyanobacterium | reverse complement strand
GGGATTGGCTATGCGAGGGGCTGCATGTCGCTGGAATTTAGGGAATTGGTATAACTTATATTAAGTATAAGCAGAGCTGAACAACAAAACTGTAGACAAATAAAAACTGCTTCGCTAATATTTTGATGTGTGAGGAGCGAACTCAAGAAGAGCGCCGAGACGAAACATGGACAGTCGTCGGCGCTCTTTTTGATCCAACTTTTCCTTGACTCGATTTTTTTGGCCCAGGCTTTTTCTAAGCCGCATTTTTGGGGCTGGATGTTTTTGATTCAGGTGTGGACAGGGTGCGTGTTAACGCACTGAATCAAAGGCCTAGATCCTGCGGTGCATTAGCCAAGCCCTACGACGACCCAAGAAAGACTTAGGGCGTTCTAGGACATCCCAGTTTTTTAGATCCTCATTAGGCGGCGCAGTAAGCTTAGCTTCTGGGAATTGTAGGGGGCATAACGTACGTTTACGTCCAGCCAGAAGGGTCGCTTTAGGACAGTTTTCTGATGGGTAAAGCAGTCGAAGCTGGCTTTTCCGTGGTATTTCCCCATGCCGCTGTTGCCGACGCCGCCGAAGGGCAAGTTAGGGGCCGCCGCCTGAACCACAGCATCATTAATGACGATCGCCCCGGACTGGGTTTCCTGGGTAAACTGCTGGTGGCGATCGCCATCGGCGGAAAACAGGTATACCGCCAATGGGCTGGGCTGCTGGTTAACGTAGCGCAACACGCTGTCGAGATCGTCGTAGGGCACGATGGGCAACACCGGTCCAAAAATTTCCTCCTGCATTAGCGGGGAATTTAATGGCACTTCGTCAATTACCGTGGGGGATAGGTAACGCTGGGTGGGGTCAAACTGTCCACCCACCACAATGCGTCCGCCGGAGGTGATCAGCCGCTGGAGGCGATCGCAGTGGTATTGATTTACGATGCGTCCGTAGTCAGCACTTTGGTGGGGCGCTTCCCCGTAAAATTCGGCGATGGTGCGAGCAATTTGCTGCAATAGCTGGGATTTAATGCTGGAATGCACCCACAGGTGATCCACCGCCAGGCACGTTTGACCCGCGTTGAAATATTTCCCCCACACAACGCGACGGGCAGTCACCTCAATATCGGCGGTTTCGTCCACAATGCACGGATTTTTGCCCCCCAGCTCCAGGGTTACCGGCGTTAAATGTCTCGCCGCCATCCCCATCACCACCTTGGCAATAGTGGGGCCGCCGGTGTAGAAAATATGGTCGAAACGCTCTTCCAGCAGCGCTTGGCTGGTGTTGGCTCCCCCTTCCACCGTCGTCACGTACATGGGGTCAAAGGTGCGCTGGAGCAGCTCGGCGATCGCCCGGGAAGAGTTCGGCGCCACTTCCGACGGCTTAATGATGGCGCAATTCCCCGCCGCGATCGCCCCAATTAGCGGCACCAGGGTTAACTGCACCGGATAATTCCACGCCCCCAAAATCAACACCACCCCCAGCGGCTGGGGCATAATGCGCCCGGACCCCGGCAGCAGCGTCAACGGCAACCCAACTTTTTGCGATCGCATCCACTTGGGGAGGTTTTTAATGGCCATGTCCAGCTCCGTCAGACAAAAGCCCACTTCCGACGACAGCACATCAAAATCAGATTTCCCCAGGTCTAGCCGCAGCGCTTCCCTGAGTCGCGGCTCCTCTTCCACCAACGCCCGACGCAACTCCTGCAGTCGCCGCAGCCGATAATCAAAAGAGCGAGTATAGCCCAACCCAAAAAAGTCTCGCTGGCGCTTCACCAAATCCGCCGGCGACACTGAACCCGAGGAAAATTGCGCTGACGTATTAACCACGTTACCCTCCTAATTACCCTGTGCTATTGTCTCGCGTTTCTCAACGCTAACCCTTGAGGTACGCGCTGGAATATTCCTGCCAGCTCTCGTTAAACTTCCTCAGCTCAACGTACTTCGCCATCATAATCCTGACTCGGTTTCGCCATTATGACCCAGCCTACGATTGAATTTTTTGACGGCGTTTATGAAGCCTTCGACGAGGTTAGTTTGCGGCGAAATACCCGCACCGGGGGAAAAATTGTGGTGATGATTTTTCGCGAATTAAAGTGCATTGAAGCTTTTAAAGCGTTACGGGCACAGTTTTCCAATGCCTTACGTTTAAAGGATGAAGAGGGAGAAATTAGCGTTGAACCATCGGGGGTGAAGTTCTATTTTGGCGGACCCGAAGGTGATGATTTAGATCGGGTGGAATGCTCCGTTGAAATTGATCGCGAAGACCATTTTGAGCGGGTAATGCGTTTTCTCCACCGCTTTGCTGAGGCTAATGGTATGGGATATGACGAGGGGAAATAGACGGTAACGGGGGATATTTTTGAGGCGATATTTTTGAATAGCCTTTTACGCGTATTTTTTATCTGATTTCCATCTAAAAAAATCAGCGATGTTATTGGTGGAAATAAATGATTATTGTGGCGATCGCAACCCTTAGAACGTGACTTTTACAACAACAAAAGTCATTATTTGAAGGGACGGTGAATAGGCAATAGCGCCCAATGAACCGGTTCTTTAGAAGAGCCAGGAATCGCAAGGGATTTGGGCAATTAGAGTTGTGTAAAAACTCTTAATGCAAAAATTAATGAGCCCCCCTGTCATTCTTCTTTGCCCTTTCTTTAAATTCGTTACTATCGTTGAAGTGATGACAGCTGTGGAGAACTCAGCATCGACCGCAACACTGGGCACGGAAGGTAGTAAAGCTAGGGCGATTTATGACACCTAAGCGTTGGGTTAGCAGAGGATGGGTTTTAGCCTTGACGATGGCTGCGGTTCTAGTGGCGCTAGCCATGCCGCCTCAGGCTTTGGCGATCGCCGACAGCACCAACACTCCCAGCGCTGATCAGCCTGTAGCTGATCGGTATGATCGATATATCGAAATTTCCCAGGAAAATAACGACGAAATTTTAGAGGACCTTAAGTCCGCCACCTTTGTCTACTTGGGTGAAATTCACAATCGACCGGGCGATCGCACGGGGCAAATTGAGATCTTGGCGGCACTGCAACAGGAAGCCCTGCGCAACGATCGACCGAAGCTGGCGATTTCTCTGGAAATGTTTCAGCGTCCTTTTCAGCCCCTGCTCGATGCTTACCTCGCTGGGGAAATTGATGAAGAAACCCTGGTGCGCGAAAGCGAATATGAAACTCGGTGGAGCTTCCCCTGGGAATCCTATGCGCCAATATTGCACTTTGCCCGTGCTAATCGCATTCCGGTTTTAGCGGCGAATACCCCGACGGAAATTTTGCATAAGGTGGCGCGACAGGGATTGGAAAGCCTTGATGGTGATGACTTTTTGTATGTGCCGCCGCGCGACGAAATTCGAGTGGACAATGATAGCTATCGCGCCCAGCTTTTAGGTGCCTTTGGGCGCCACGGTGTAACTGCCAGCACCAGCGATACCTTTGAGCGATTTTTTGCCGCCCAGGTGACGTGGGATGAAACCATGGCGGAGGCGATCGCCGATTTTCATCGACAAAACCCTGACCACCGCATTGTGTCCATCAGCGGTCTTGGACATGTGTCCTACGGCTATGGCATTCCCGACCGAGTTAAGCGTCGTATCCCCGCCACGGAATTCCAACATCGCAGCGTCCTCTTTGCCCCCGAAAGTCGCGCCCTGCCCAATGCGATCGCCAACGCCACCGACTATGTGTGGCGCTACGACGACGAGCTAGGGTTCGTCATTAATTAGGCACCAGAATTCTACCCGCCTACACTTGACCACGTCAGCCCAACAGAAAGGCCCCTTACTAAGGGGGTTGGGGGGATCCTCTAAGTCAAAGCTATTGGCCCAAAACTCTGATCAAAGGAAACAGGTCCCCCCCAATCCTCCCCTGTTAAAGGGAGAAACTAGTCCCACAAAATTGAGCAGAGGGGCTGAAGCTGAGACGGGGGCTTTTGAAACTATGACTGAGGTTCAGACTCAGGCTCAATAATCACCAAGTCGCGCTCTAGTAGGCTCCTGAAAAATAGCTCTGTGATGTTGGGCTCGCCCGCATTGCTCGATACGGCAAAGTCTGACTCTAGCTTCTTCAGAATCCGATTCCACGCCGTTATCAATTGGGGGCGATCGCGTCCTTCACGGGCAGCGGCAGCCACCTGATTCATAAAGTCGATCCAGAACCCCTCCTGGGCATGGAAATTTACCCGCTCTAGGGGAGTGGACAATCCAGCCAATTGCTGGCTTAGGGCACTATCCAAGCCCACTCGCTGAATAACGCCAGTTTCCACCTTATAAGACCAATCTTGGGTAATCGGATCTGCACAGGCTACCTCCGCCCGTAAGGTGTAAGTTTGCCCCACCTGCAAACTCACGGGACCTCCGTCAGCGGCGTCAAATAGGTCAATTTCGTAAATGCCGCCGTCTCCCTGATATCGCTCCAACACCACGGCGATCGCCTTGTCGCTTCCCTCTTCAAAAAGGCTGACACGCAGGTTAATTTCCTGAGCTCCCGAATCTAGATACAGATATAACTTCGGGCGATCACTAATGGTTTTACCGTAGCCGTAGGAAGTGGGCGCTTCTTGGGTGCGGAACGTAGGCAACAACAGCCGTGAACAGCTTGATCCGCGAGTTCCTGCTGGCTCCCGTCGCCCCGGTGTCCCAATATCTCTCGGAGGCGAAAAACGCGTTCCCGCCGGCTCCCGTCGCCCCGGAGTGCCAATATCCCGTGATGGCGTAAACTGCTGTTCCTGCTGGGGCAGGGTCTGGGCCACGCCTTGGGCACCAGCAGGAAAACTCACTAGCGACGTTACGCCCGTGGCGCCCAAAAGGGCGATCGCCACCGTGGAAGCTGAAGAACGAAGCGGAGTAAGATGAGCCATTCTTAATAAGAGTAGAGTATTGGTCAGGAAGCGTAAGGGATTGCCTCGAGTCTTTTGCAACACAATTTGCAATATTCAAGGCTGTCGTAAAAGGGGGCCGAAGTCTTGCCCTAAGCCGACACTGAGGAAACTGTGCAATATCCAGACAGTATTTTCTGGCTATCGTTTATACCCTAGCCCTATCTACCTAGCATAAGACGTTCATTCTTCTAAATTGCTCCCCACTCTTTGTAATTCTCCTCCGCGTTTTCCTGGAGTCAGTTTCTTAGGGACACCATCATCTCGATTATTTTTGCTCAGATTTTGTTCAGTTACGGTTCACTAAATTTATTGTTTACCCGTAGTTTGCTTCGCGTTCTTCGCTTTTATTGCCAGGGTCTATGTTGCCAACTGAGCTACTGATCCACCGCTACCAGGGGGAAACGCTAAATCCTCATCGCTTGCCCGTGGATGAATCTACGCGGCGACGATCAGCAATCGCCATTGAAACGGTGCGATCGCACCAGGGAAAAACCCAGGGAGAGCTAAGCAAAGCCTTAACGGAGCTGGAAGGCAGCAGCCCTGACTTTAAAGTGGATCGAGGATTTGGGCATATTCTGCAAAAAAGCTTCTGCACCTTTGAAATCGTTAGCCCCCTGGAGCCCATCGCCCTGCGCCAACGAGTATTTGAAACCGCTGCCCAAGATCGCCCTAGCCCCGGTTCTACCCCCACCACTTTAGAGAAGGTGGCTCGAGAGTTAAGCAAGGAGGGAGACCAGGAAGTACAGCCGGACCAGGTACGCCAGGGACTTTACGCGGACTTGCCGGAAAATCGCATCCTAACCACCTTCGATGCCCCCGACATCGATGCCCTGATTCATCGCTACAACCTATCCCAGGTGCAAGGGGTTTTCTATCGCGCTAGCCATCTGGTTATTCAAGCCTATCGCAACGATCCCGGCGAATATAAACTGCTTTTTCGCTACTTAAAACTGTTCCAATTAATGACCTATATCGAGGGGGATCAAAGCCAGGGTTTTACCATCACTATCGACGGTCCCACCAGTTTATTTAAGCCGAGTACTCGTTATGGGCTGGCGATCGCAAAAACCATTCCCGCCCTACTTCACGTTAGTAAATGGTCTTTGACGGCTACCTTACAAATGAAGGATTTATATGGCGATCGTCGCACCTTAGAACGACAATTTACGCTGGATTCAAACTGTGGATTAGTAACCCATTATGCGCCAGGAAAAGTGTACGACAGCATGGTGGAAGAATCCTTTGTTAAGCGCTGGGAAAAGACCAAAACTGAGTGGAAACTGGAGCGGGAAGTGGACTTAGTGCCCATCCCCGGCAGCGTCGCCATTCCCGATTTCCGACTGGTGCACCCCGATGGACGCAATTTAATCCTGGAAATAATTGGCTATTGGCGACCGGAATATTTGCGTAAAAAGTTTGCCCAAATTCGTAAATCAGGACGCACCGACTGGGTAATTGCCATTTCCCAGCGCCTCAATTTAGAAAAAGCGGGGGTTAACATTAATGAGCTGCCGGGACCGGTGGTTTGGTTTAAAGAAAAGCTGCAACCTAAACAAGTGTTGGCCGTTTTAGATTAGCTCCTTTCAGTGTTTTCAGCATTTATTGATAATGGTTATGGAGACGTCCCGGGCGGTAAAATCCACCGTAAAAAACTACGCTTCAAAACAAGGACAATGGAGTAAAGAAAAGGCGTGGAAAATTCGGTTTGTGGCTTTTGTTCTGGTTGTTTTTGGCTTTGGCTTAATTCTTGAGCCTGCCCTTACGATTCAAGCAATGACCGGCGGACTAATCAATATCACTAGCGATCGCCTGTATGAAACCTGGCGACAGCAGCAGCTTTGGGGAGGCTTTGGGATCAGTGCCGTAGGCATCGCCGCCGTGCTTCTTTGCTGGAGCGATATTCGCCGCCAGTCCCAGGCGCTAGTATTTTTGCCCCCCGTCGCCCACTCTTTTGTTAAGTACGGCGATCTAAGCGCTGACACGGCAATTGATCGGTTGCGCCACGACGGCGATCAGGTATTCCAGGTGGCTCCCGAGCCCAAAACTACGCTGGAAATTGCCGGGGGAATTGCCGGCACCTGCACCTTCCTCACTTTAGTGAAATGGCTTGCTCTATGGCACGCGCACATCCACGCTTGGATCATCTTCTTGGGACCCATTTCCCTGTTTGTGTGGGCATTTGCCTGGCTGGCATGGCGTGTGAACCTAATGCAGGCGTGGGCAAGTTATCACCATCGAGCCAAGCGGGAAGGACCGTTCTTTTGCCAAGTGTGCCAGCATCCCCTCGCGCCCATGCCCAGTGAACAACTGGAGCTATACCTATCGCCGAGGGAACAAAAACTGGCAGAAGTTAAATCCGTACAGTGGCGCGCCCACTATTGCGCTCAGTGTTATCCCGAGCTAGACAACCCTGCTTTTAGTGAACCTTTATTACCAACCGCAGGCGCTGACGCTGGGGCAAAACCTGAAGCCCCTTCCTTGGAGCGCCCGTTTCATTTATTTGCCCTGGACCAAAGCCGCCTCAATTTTGAGGTGTGCCCCAGCTGCGACGAAAAAGCCCTCAAAAGGACGATCAAAATTTTGAAGGAGGCAACGACAGAACGGGAAGGAATGATGGAAACCACGCTTGAGTGCAAAATGTGTGACCACATCGATATGTCCCACCGGGTAATTCCCATGAAGCCGAAAACTGCCGACTGATAAAGCAATTCTTTCGTAAAGCTTCGCTATAACTGTCACCAACCCAAGACCTTTCTTAAAAGAGTTTAAGCTTTTCTCAAAGTTTGATTCCTGCACAATTTGAATTGTCTGAGCTAATCAATTAGGCAGGTTCATCTAATGGGAGAAATCTAGTGGAAAACGTTTTGTAAAGATCTCTGCCATTAGCCACAAAAACGAATTGGATTCTTTAGCCTATAGGTAGATCTACTTGCGTATGACTTTGCCTTAGCTTGGATCGAAATTAGCTTTTCACTGTCTTTGTTCCGCGCCGTATCTTGTTTTCAACAGCCACATCACGAAAGCTACATCACGAGTTGATTCCGTGCTCACCCGGTGCGCTTGGTTTTTTAGAGAGCGTTTTTTAGACAATGTTTTTCGGAAAAAGTCTTTTAGAAAAACATTAAAAGGAACTTAAGTCGTTCTTAAATCGTTCTTCACCAACAGAGTGCCGAAAGAATATCCATAAAACCACTTAATAATTAATTGACTTAGGAGAAAATAATGGTCATTGCTTTCTCAAAAGATTCGAAAAACCTAAATCTTAGTGTGCTCAACGAAAAGGAGCTGGGCAATATTGACGCTTATTGGCGTGCGTGCAACTATCTGGCGGTGGGCATGATTTACCTGCGGGATAATCCCCTGTTGAAAGAGTCCTTGCAGGCGTCCCATATTAAACATCGTTTGTTGGGGCACTGGGGATCATCGCCAGCCCTAAGTTTCACCTATATTCACTGCAATCGGCTGATTAAAAAGTACGACCTGGATATGATTTTTATGGCCGGTCCAGGGCACGGCGCTCCGGGGGTTTTGGGGCCGGTTTATTTGGAAGGCACCTATTCGGAAATCTATCCCGATAAAAGTGAAGATGAGGAGGGAATGCAGCGCTTTTTTAAGCAGTTTTCTTTCCCCGGTTTTATCGGCAGTCACGTAACCCCAGAAACTCCTGGTTCTATTCACGAGGGAGGGGAGCTGGGCTATAGCGTGTCCCATGCCTATGGGGCGGTTCTGGATAATCCTGATTTGATTGTTACCTGTGTGGTGGGGGACGGTGAGGCGGAAACGGGTCCCCTGGCTACGTCGTGGCATTCCAATAAGTTCATCAATCCGGCGCGGGATGGGGCGGTGTTGCCGGTGCTGAATTTGAACGGGTATAAGATTGCTAACCCGACGATTTTGGCACGGATTTCCCAGGAGGAGCTGGAGGCCCTGTTTAGGGGCTATGGGTATACGCCTTATTTTGTGGAAGGCAACGATCCGCTGGAAATGCACCGAAAGATGGCGGCCACCATGGAAGAGTGCGTGGGCAAAATCCGTGAGGTGCAGCGTCAGGCGCGGGAAGGGGGCACGGTGGAGCGTCCCCGTTGGCCGATGATTGTGTTGCGTACGCCGAAAGGATGGACTGGTCCCCAGGAGGTGGACGGTAAGAAGGTGGAGGATTTTTGGCGATCGCACCAGGTGCCCATGGGAGGAATGCACGAAAATTCCGAGCACGTGCGGCTACTGGAAGAATGGATGCGCGGTTATAAGCCGGAGGAATTGTTTGATGAAAACGGAACGCTGGTGCCGGAGCTGAAGGCATTAGCTCCCACAGGAAATCGGCGTATGGGATCCAATCCCCACGCGAATGGCGGGTTGCTGCGGAAGGCGCTGAAAATGCCCGATTTCCGTGAGTTGGCTATCGACGTGGGCGACCAGCGGGGCACGGTGGAGTTTGAAAACACCAAAGCCCTGGGAATTTTTATGCGGGAAATTATGCGGGATAACCCCAATAATTTCCGCCTTATGGGTCCCGATGAAACGGCGTCTAATCGTCTGCAAGATGTGTACGATGTGACGGAAAAAGTGTGGATGGCGGATATTTATCCCGAAGATGCGGGGGGCACCCAAATCTCCCAAACTGGGCGGGTGATGGAAATGTTGAGCGAGCATACCCTCCAGGGGTGGCTAGAAACTTATTTGTTAACTGGACGCCACGGATTATTCCACACTTACGAAGCCTTTGCCCATGTGGTGGGTTCGATGTTTAACCAGCACGCCAAGTGGCTGGATATTTGTAAGAATCATGTGCCTTGGCGACGGTCGGTTTCGTCTTTAAATATTTTGCTGTCGTCGTTAGTTTGGCGGCAGGATCATAACGGTTTTAGTCACCAGGATCCTGGCTACATTGACCTGGTAACGAATAAGAATCCGGATGTGGTGCGGTTGTATTTTCCCCCTGATGCCAACTGTTTGCTATCGGTGGCAGACCACTGTTTCCGCAGCACTGATTACATCAACGTGATTATTTCTGACAAGCAAAATCACTTGCAGTATTTGCCCATTGATGAGGCGATCGCCCATTGCACCAAGGGGGTTGGTATTTGGGATTGGGCCAGTAATGATGAGGCGGATGATTTGGAGGGGCCGGATGTGATTATGGCTTGCTGTGGCGATATTCCCACCATGGAATCGTTGGCGGCAACGGCAATTTTACGGGAGGAAATTCCTAGTTTGAAAGTGCGGTTTGTGAACGTGGTGGACCTATTTAAGCTGGTATCTGAAGGGGAACATCCCCATGGATTATCGGACCGGGATTTTAACTCTTTGTTTACCGCTGATAAGCCCGTAATTTTCAATTTCCACGGCTATCCTTGGTTGATTCACAAGATGATTTATCGCCGTTCTAAGCAGGAGCGGGTCCATGTGCGCGGGTACAAGGAAAAGGGCAATATCAATACGCCGCTGGAGCTGGCAATTTTGAATGAAATTGATCGCTTTAGCTTAGTTATTGATGTGATTGATCGGGTGCCTCAGCTAGGGGCAAAGGCGGGGCATATTAAGGAGCGCATGAAAAATAAAATCATCGAAGCCTTAGCCCACGCTCACGAGCACGGTCGGGATAAGGACAATGATCGAAATTGGACTTGGCCTTTCCCCACTTCTTAGCCAACCCAGCCAGGTTCAGGACTATCGATGTGACAATCGCACCTGGACCTGGCTTTTTCTACTCCTTAATTCTGCGATTTTATGACCCTGAATATTTATCTTTTGCGCCACGGGGAAACTGACCATAGCCAAACGGGGGGCTACTGCGGCTCACTGAATCCGGATCTGACTCCGGAGGGGTTGGCGATGGCTAAGGCTTTTGCTGACCATTACCAGTCCTTGCCCTGGACTGCGATATTTTGTAGCCCCCTACGTCGGGCGATCTCCACCGTCAAACCGGTGAGTGATGCCGTTAAAACCACCCCCATTATTCGGGCGGGACTGGCGGAAATGAACTTTGGGGATTGGGAGGGGCGATCGCCGGAGGACGTGAGAGCCAACGACCGGGACGCCTATGATCGATGGACGGCGGAACCGGCTTGGAATGCTCCGACCGGCGGGGAAACAGCGGTGCAGGTGGCGGACCGGGCTATGACCGTGATCACGGAAATTCAGCAAACTTACGACACCGGCAACGTGCTGGTGGTAGCCCACAAAACCACTATCCGCATTGTTCTGTGCAGCTTGCTGGGCATTGATTTGGGGCGCTACCGCGATCGCCTGGACGCGTTAGTGGCGTCGCTCCACGTGATTACTTTCGGGCGCTACGGTCCGATGTTGCTGCGGTCGGGCGATCGCAACCATTTGCCGCCGGAGTTGCGCGATCGCAAGGGAACTTAGCATGAATATTTTGGTGCTTAATGCGGGATCCAGCAGCCACAAGCTTTGTCTCTACGCCATTGGAGAGGAGCTGCCCAATGATCCGCCGCCGCCCCTGTGGCAAGCACAAATTGACTGGTATCCCGATGATGAGTCGGCAACGTTAACCGTTGAGGCGCAAACGGGTCAGCAAAATAAAACCATTACGGGGCAGTCTCAGGCAGAGGTGCTGCGGGAGGTTTTGGCGTCGCTACACCAGGGACCGACGGCGGTGATTGATGGGCTAGAGGAAATCGCTTTGGTGGGGCATCGGGTGGTGCACGGCGGCGATAGGTACCAATCCAGCGTGGTGGTGGACGAAGAGGTTAAGGGGGCGATCGCTGATTTAAGTGCCCTGGCACCGCTGCATAATCCGGCTAATTTAAACGGCATTGAACTGATGGAATCGCTGTTGGGGGACGTGCCCCAGGTGGCGGTGTTTGACACGGCATTTCACCATACGCTGTCGGATACGGCGGCCACCTACCCCGGTCCCTATCAATGGAAAGCGCAGGGGATTCGGCGGTATGGGTTTCACGGCATTAGCCATCAATTTTGTAGCCACCAAGCGGCGCGGATTTTAGGCAAGGATTTATTGGAATTCCGGCTGGTGGTGTGTCACTTGGGCAACGGCGCATCGTTAACCGCAGTGAAAAACGGGCAAAGTATTGACACCACTATGGGGTTTACACCGTTGGAGGGGGTGATGATGGGCACCCGATGCGGCTCAATCGATCCGGGGATTTTGATGTATTTGCTGGATCAGGGGCATGACCTTGCGGATGTGGATCGTCTGCTGAATAAAGAGTCGGGGTTAAAGGGATTGTCAGGGGTGTCCCATGATTTGCGGGAAGTGCAACAGGCGATCTCCCAGGGTAACTCACAGGCTAAACTCGCCTTCGACGTATATATCCATCGCTTAAAATCCTGCCTCGGTTCCATGATCATGTCCCTGGAGGGGCTGGATGGTTTGGTGTTCACGGCGGGGCTGGGGGAGCATTCGCCGGAATTGCGATCGCGGGTGTGCCAGGGGTTGAAATTCCTCAGCTTAACATTGGACGAGGAGAAAAACCAGCGATCTCCTCGAAATGCTGATATTTCGGCGGACGATTCGGCGGTGCGGGTGTTGGTGATCCATACCCAAGAGGACTGGGCGATCGCCCAAGAAGCCTGGCGCTGTATCCCCGTTGACCATCCTGTGGCCAAAAAAATCCCCATTAACAGTGGTTCATTATGAAACTCCTGGCGGTGGATAATTATGACTAATCATTGACACCACTGATTTGAATAATGAAGAATTAGAAAACTTTTTAGACAGTCACGTAAAATGGATTTACAAAGGTTGTCCCCTGGTTGGCCCATCCGTACTTTCCAAGCCCTGATCCCTGTGATATGCCGAGCTTGGTATCCGGTGCCCAAAGCCTGAGCCTGGCGTCACGGTCTGTCTGGGCACAACCACGAACACCGATAGACGTAAGGAAGATTCTCCATGAGCAGCCGCAACACGACGGAAACCAACAGCAAAAACAACAGCAGCAGCGATCGCGAAGTGCGCATCGAAAAAGCTGAATCCAAAGGAGGGCACAGCAAGCGCCCCAACCTACCCGTACAATCCCGTCGTCGTCCCCTGGCTCCCAATTTTGGTCAGCGCCCCGTTGAGGCAAGCGAGCTGGATTTGGTGGAGAGCGATTTGCCCAGCAACCGCCCTGTAGAGGCAAGCTCCTTGAAGGTTAGCGGCACTGTGTCTTCCTACGGCACCCGCCCCATCGCTGCTAGCGATATGGAAGTGATTAGCACCATCGTTCTATCGGGCAACCGCCCTGTGTCTTCCTCCGATTTGGCGAAGGCTGACACCACCTGGCTGCCCGGCGGTAAGCGTCCGGTTGCGTCTAATGACTTGGGCGAAGAGGCTGCGCTAATGGGCTTTATCGACTAAGGCGCGACGGCGGCATTAAATCGAATTTAAAAGGGGGCTTGAACTGGAAAAGGTTCAGGTCCCTTTTTTGGGGTTATGAGGCGATCGCACCGTTAGCATTTCCCGATTGTGTGATTCAAGTGGAGTCGTTGTTTCGGGCTTGAATAGTGGAGTGAAGGGCGGGCTTTGAAGCCATTGCCCCAATTGTTAGGCTGAGGGTGGCGCTTTGAGGTTTGGCGATGATTCAAGTGACGGTGGATCTGCCGGATGAGTTAGCAGAGCGGTTGGATTCGCGAGATGTGTCTCAGGTGTTGCAGGCGGGGTTGCAGTTTCTTGAGGCGCAGTCCCTTGAGTTTTCGACGATGGTTGAGGTGTTGGAGTTTTTGGCGAAGTTGCCGCAGCCTCAGGAGGTGTTGGCGTTGCGCCCTTCTGAGGAGTTACAGGAGCGGATTCGGGTGTTGTTGGATCGATCCGAGTTGGGGGGACTGACTGGGGAGGACCGGCGGGAGTGGGAGCAGTATGAGTATTTGGAGCATGTGGTGCGGATGGCGAAGGGGCGATCGCTGTGTTTGTTGGGTGGGAAATCCTAATGGCTGATTTTCCTGTGGCGGCGGATGAGTTGGATCGGCAGCTTTAGCAGGCACAGCGGGTGGCAATGCTCAATGAGTTGAGGGAGCCTCGGGGGAAGTGGGTGAACTATGAGCCTGAAGGCAATGAAATTGTGATTGGGTTGCGGGGTGGGGCGGTGTTTTGGTTTCCGGTGGAGATCGCTCAGGGGATTGCGGGGGCGGAGCCGGAGGTGTTGGCGTTGGTGGAGTTGACGTCGGCGGGGGATGGGTTGCGGTGGGACGTGCTGGATGCGGATTTGAGTGTGCCGATGCTTTTGGCGGGGCGCTTTGGATCGCGGGAGTGGATGGAACGGTTAGTGGCAGTTTAGTTGTTTGCGGTGGCTTCGGATTTGGGGCGGGGAGGAACACCACAGAGGGCTCGGTTTTCATCTGTGGCAGGAGAGTTGGGGTTGCTTAGCCATGGGGTTAGCCAATCGCAGGCGCGGGTGAGAAGTTCTTCAAAGGTTTCCACTTTCCACAGCTTCACCGTCTGGTCACCAGAGGCGGAAACAATCGTCTTACCATCCGGGCTGAAGCTCGCACTCGTCACTCCCCCGGAATGTCCGTTTAGGGTTCGTAATTCTTCGCCAGTCCTCGTATCCCATAGCTTCGCCGTCTGGTCATAGGAAGCGGAAACAATCATCTTGCCATCTGGGCTGAAACTCGCACTCGTTACTCCCTCGGAATGTCCATTTAGGGTATGTAGTTCTCTGCCGGTGCTTGCGTCCCAAACTTTTACTGTCTGGTCATAGGAAGCGGAAACAATCATCTTGCCATCTGGGCTGAAACTCGCACTCGTTACTCCCTCGGAATGTCCATTTAGGGTATATAGTTCTCTGCCGGTGCTTGCGTCCCAAACTTTTACTGTCTGATCTCGAGAAGTAGAAATAATTGTTTGGCCATCTGGACTGAAACTCGCGCTCCAAACACTCTCAGAGTGTCCATAGAGAGTATGTAACTCTCCGCCGGTGTTCACGTCCCAAACCTTTACCGTCCCGTCCTCTCTTAAAGGCGAGACAATCGTTTTACTATCCGGGCTGAAGCTCGCATCTAAGAGTCCGTTGAAGGTGCGTAAATTTTCGCCAGTACTCACGTCCCATAACTTTGTCATTTGTTCATAGGCATCGGAAGTAGTAATAATCATTTTGCCATCCGGGCTGAAACTCGCACTTCTAACTCCCTCGGAGTGCCCGTTGAGGGTACGTAACTCTGCGCCCGTACCTGTGTCCCAAATTTTAATCGTTTTATCACCGGAAGCGGAGACGATCATCTTGCCATCCGGGCTGTAATTCGCGCTAAACACACTTTCGGAGTGTCCGTCTAGAGTTCGTGATTCTTCACCCGTACTCACATCCCACAGTTTTAAAGTCTGCTCATCAGCATCGGACGCAGAAACAACTGTCTTGCCATCTGGGCTGAAACTCGCGCTGTAAACACCAGAAGCATGCCCGTTTAGGGTGCGTAATTCTTCACCGGTGCTCGCATCCCACAGCTTCAACGTCTGATCCAAAGAGGCAGAGACGATCATCTTGCCATCCGGGCTGAAGCTCGCATTAAAAATACTAGAGGAATGTCCGTTGAGAGTGCGCAATTCTTCACCGGTTCTTGCATCCCAAAGCTTTAACGTCCGATCATTGGAAGCAGAAACAATCATCTTCCCATCCAGGCTAAAACTCGCATTAAAAATACTGGAGGAATGTCCGTTGAGAGTGCGCAGTTCTTGGCCGGTGCTAGCATCCCATAGCTTTAACGTCTGGTCACCGGAAGCGGAAACGATTGTCTCACCATCCGGGCTGAAGCTCGCGCTAAAAACTTGGAAGGAATGTCCGCTAAAAGTGCGTAATTCTTTGCCGGTATTCGCGTCCCACAGCTTCAGCGTCTGGTCATCGGAAGCGGAAACGATTGTCTCACCATCCGGGCTGAAACTTGCACTCCAAACACCATCAGAATGCCCGTTTAGGGTACGTAATTCTTTGCCAGTATTTGCATCCCACAGCTTTAACGTCTGGTCACCAGACGCGGAAATAATCATCTTTCCGTCCGGACTAAAACTTGCACTCAAGACTGTAGAGGAATGTCCGCTAAAGGTGCGTAATTCTTTGCCAGTGCTAGCATCCCATAGCTTCAACGTCTGGTCGTCAGATGCGGAAACAATCGTCTTACCGTCTGGGCTAAAACTTGCACTCAAGACTGTAGAGGAATGTCCGCTAAAGGTGCGTAATTCAGGTCGAATTTCACTCATGGCGGTTTCTAGAGCGTAGAGCGGGCGTACCGTTGGGAAACCCGAAGTTTCTTCATGTTTGACTAATAACTCCAAGCGTCGACCCGCACCAACAAAAACTGTAAGAGCCTCTAAATGCCTATCTACATCAAGTAGAGACATTCCATCACGCACCTGTTGCTCGATTTCTGTAATGGCTCGGACGCGCTGAAATTCTGCTTGTGCGGCTATTGCTAGTCCCCCAGTCACTCCAGCGGCCACAAAGGCAGCGACAACGGTTCCCAGAGAAGTTCTCTGGAGCTTTGCCATATGTGCTTCTTGGCTAGCGGTCAGTAAGTCATAATCTGCATCGTCTAGCCGTTTGCCTTGAGCCCATATCCGCGCGTCTTTAAGTTCCCTTCTATCTAGCAAATGTGCTGGCTTGCCTGATGCTTTCCAAGCATCAAATTTGTCTCTGTAAGGTCGCAATTTAGCCTGTTCTGATTTTGCCCATTCAGTATCAAATACGGCCCGATAAATCTGGTTATAGACTCGCACTTGTCTCCCATCTCGAACCGCTATACCCGACAGCAACAGCGCCATCTCATCAGCATTCCCCTCCACATCAATGCCCCGCACCGCTCCCGGTTCCGCCACCTCCTCCGTCCACACCTGGCGATAAAGCCCCAACAGCCGCACCGCGCGATCACTCTTTACAATCTTCTCGGCAATATGGCGCAAATGAATCGGCTCGTCATTCGTTTCCCAATTCTCAATAATCTGCCCCCGAATCACCGCCTCCACCGACACCGCTGGGTTAACCGCCGCCGCATCCGCCACTGCCCGACAGACCTTCTGAGTTAAAAACGGCTGCCCCCCGGTCCAATCCAAAATCTCTCGCAACCCCGCCACCGGCTCCGCCAACCCACTCAACCCCGGCGTCAGTTTATTGATCGCCTGCTCAAACCCCAATCCCCCCAACCGAATCGCCCGCCCAATATTAAACGGTGCCTGACTAATATCCCGAATCAGCTCAGCCGGCGAGGCCACCCCCAACAAACAAAAGGTTAATTTGCCATACTCCGGCTTCACCGCCCGCTGGTTATAACAAGCCCGAATAAACGCAAACAAATCATCCGCATTAAACTCCAGCCCCAAAACCGAATCAATCTCATCCAAAAAGATCGCCAGCCCCCCCTCAATCTCCGGCAACACCACCCGCTCCAACACCTGCGCCAACCGCTCCAACGGCGACACCATCTCCAACGACTGCCACAACTCCTCCGCCCCATCCAAATCCAACGCATCCGCCAACTCAAACGCAATATTGGCGTACCACCGCGCCGGTTCGATCGCCGCCTCAAACTTCGACAAATCTAAATAAAAACAACCCACCCCCTCCCGTTCCAACCGAGCGATCGCCTGCACCGCCAAGCTAGACTTTCCCATCTGCCGGGAATTCAAAACGTAGCAAAATTCCCCTGCCCGCAGCGCCTGATAAAGCTCCTCATCCGCCGCCCGTTCCACATAGGTCGGCTCCCCCGCAAACAGGCTTCCCCCCTGGTCCTTAAAAAATCGCGAACTCTCAGTCATAGTCGGTAGCCAACTCGCCCATTCATCTTGGAGCCCAAAACCCAAATTTATTGCTCTATTTTAATCCCGCCTTTTAACCATCTGCCCTAAAGCGATCACGATATAACCGACAGCGCGGTTTCACCCGACGGCGATCGCTCTCCCAATCCACCAACCCCAATCGATATAAACCATAGGCATCCTCCTTGGGAATCTCCACCGGCTCCGATGCTCGAACCACCTGGGCGATCGCATCCTTCAAACCAGACTGATTCAATTGGCGTTCTAAATTTCGTAAATGGCTACTGATGGAACTAGTGGGGCACAGCGCATCGAGATACAGGGCATTTAAATCAAGACTAGGCTCCGACCGCAGCCGATCAAATGCCTGTTGGATTAATGCCGGATGTCCCCCAAAATCCATCATCAATTGAGCGATCGCCCCATCCTCCAACCGCACCCCAAACTGTTGCGCCAACTGTCCCACCTGCTGCGCCGACAAACTCTTCAGCTCCACCTCGCGACCCACATTGAACGGCGAGTAATTTGTATTAGCAAACTCCAACTTAGCCAACGGCTCCGTGGAATAGGTCAGCACCTGCCGCAACTTCCGCCAGGGCTTCGACGTTTTCGCCTTTTCATGGAACGCCCGCACCAGCCGAAACACTTCCTCCGCGATCGCCAACGTCTCCTCCGCAAACAACCGATCCACATTCTCCAAAATCAGCACCAACGCCTTATCCGTCTGCCGCAGCACCGCCTTCTGCAAATACTTTTCGCAGCTCGAATTACTCCCCAACAGCTCAGTATTCCAGTACTCATTCAAGGAAGTTTTGACGTCCACTGCATCGGCGATCGTCTGACAAAACCACCGCCAAAACCGATCCAACTCCGCCAACTGCTGCGCCTGCACCGCCTGAAAATCAATCACCACACAGTCATAATCCTGCGTCCTCGCGAAACGACACAGCCGCACCGCCAACTCCGTCTTCCCCATTTGGTGAGGCGCTTTAATCCGCACCAGCGCCCCATCCTCCATCAACCGCGATCGGCATTCCCGCTCAATGGACTCATGGGACACATAGCGATCGCCTTCCTGTCCCGCTGAACTTGGCGAAGGTTCTGAAGAAGACGGCCCCCCAGAAGAAGCACCAAAATTCTGAATCACCGTCCCAATATTGACCGTCGAACTGTCATTGGAATTAATCCCCCGTTGCGATCGGCGATTATCAATATTCCCCTCGGCATACTGCCCCTGGTTAAGAATCTCCCGATAATCGCCACCCCCCGTCGAAATCGTCCGTCCCCCCGACTGCCCCATCGCCGCCCCAGCTCCCGGAGCACCGCCACCGCCATTCGCCGACTGCGCAAATCCATGCCCCGGATCTTCCGCACAAAACGCCGCGTACAATTCCTCTAAACGCCCCTTCGCCTCCGCCCAATCAATCAGCTTAAACGCCGCCTCCGTCAAATTCCCCGCCCCAGCGATCGCCTCTAAATTCTCCCCAACTTCCTCCGCCACAAACAGGCTCAACGCCCCATAGGAGCGATACACATCCTGCAACGCCTGCCGAAACTGTTTTTTGCGATCGCTGGTCCAGGTCATTCGCTTACCACTTCAAAACCGCTGCATCGACACCCTGTTCTCGCTTGGTCTTAGCATCTCGCTCGAACCAGGCAATGATTTGCTCCTGGGTCAGGTCCGCGATCGCCACCCCTTCGCTCTCTGCAATAAACGTCAGCAGCTTAAACGACGACAACGTTAACCGCGTCAAAAACTTTTCCGGCGACGACAACAATGCCGCATCCACCTTCGCCGACTCCTCCGCAGTTAAAAATTCCGGCAATCCCATTCCACTCATGTCCGCCCCTCACGTTGTTTTATCCCCAATTTTAACGACAACCTTTGGGACTATCTTTATTTGACTATCTTTGGCGTTCTTCGGTTTTGGGGCGATCGCTCCCCCCATCGCCCCCATCACAATCTCCCCCCAACAAAGCGCATCAGTTGGCAACACATTGACACATAGCCCACTCAAGAATTAACCCCCCGCACCCCATCCAGCGAGATATCATATCGGCGAATTTAACCAACCACCCCAACTATGACCTCAGAAAGTCGCTCCCCATTTCCCCCCTTCGACGCCGAAACTGCCGCCCAAAAAGTGCGCGGTGCCGAAGACGGTTGGAATGGTCGGAACCCTGAAAAAGTTGCCCTCGCCTACACCGTTGACAGCGTTTGGCGGAATCGCGCGGAGTTTGTGGAGGGGCGCGAAGAAATCATCAAATTCCTTCAGCGCAAATGGGCCAAGGAGCTAGACTATCGCCTAATAAAAGAACTGTGGGCGTTCGAAGACAACCGCATTGCCGTACGTTTTGCCTACGAGTGGCACGACGATTCGGGGCAATGGTATCGAGCTTATGGCAACGAAAACTGGGAGTTTGCCCCGTCAGGTTTGATGAAGCGCCGCATTGCCAGCATTAACGACTTACCGATCGCCGAATCGGATCGCAAATACCACTGGCCCTTAGGACGCCGCCCCGATGACCACCCCGGCTTATCCGACCTGGGGTTATAACCAAAACTCAGTCGGAAAAATCTAACCGAAAAAAACAGCTCAAAAACCAATCAAAAAAGCCCAACCGGGAAAAACTAGCGCGAACTTTCCACGGGCACCGGACTACTGGCGAGGGAGACCACATATCCACAGCGATGCTCTCCCCCCGCCATCCACTGGGTGCGTTCCACGTTGCACCCTTCCAGGGCGATCGCAAACATTTCCAGCTCGTGCGCACACACCCCAGGAAACGACGACGCCACCGTAGAAATAGCGCAATTATGCTCCGAAATAAAAATCCTCAAATCATCATCATCCGCCTTGGAAATATCCTCCCACTCGGTCATATATCCCTCTTCCCGGCGTAAATCCACTAGCCGCGCCACCCGCTCCTTCAACGGACCGGATCCCAGCGCCTGTCGGTAGGCGATCGCCTTACGCACCCACTGTTCCCGCAAAATCTGGGACACATGATCCTCTCCCAAGGTGCCCGCCAACGTTTCCAGCAACCCCAGGGCAAATTCATCGTAGCCATCGGGAAATCGCGATCGCCCCGCCGCACTCAGCTCGTAAACATGTTGCGGTCGCCCGGAGCCGCTGCGGTCAATTTCATGAATAATCAACCCTTCTTCTTCCAGATCCTTAAGGTGCCGACGAATCGCCTGGGCACTAATACTTAAATCCGCCGCCAAAACCTGAGCCGTTGCTGATCCACACTTCAGCAGGCGCTGCAGAATATCGTCCTTAGTGGAAACTTGTTGCGAAGCCATTCTCTGCGATCTATCGCGACACATCCTTGGTCCAACCCCACTCCAGTTCTATTACCGTCACCGGAACAGAAATGCCAGCAAAACACAGCCAGCACGCCGAAACCGATAAACAAGTGTAAACAGATGGGCAAGTTTAATAGACACATCTTGTGTAAGCTTAACCTGCCCCATGGCACCTTTGACAACAATACTGTTGCTAAAGTAATCTAGTGGCAACTTAAACAACACAACTGTTGTTTAAGTAAAGCGACTAACATCATCCCTGTTTCCTAGCGACGTTTCACGGCATTTGTCTATGAGTGCTTCTGTTAAAACTCTGGTTGATCAGCCCTATAAGTATGGGTTTGTAACCGACATTGAGGCGGACTCTCTGCCCCCTGGGCTGAATGAGGACGTTATTCGAGCGATTTCTGCAAAGAAAAACGAGCCAGCGTTTTTACTGGAGTTTCGGCTTAAGGCTTATCGTCGCTGGCTGACAATGACGGAGCCCACCTGGCCCGATGTGGACTATCCTCCCATCGATTATCAAAAAATCGTTTATTATTCCGCGCCCAAGCAAGAGAAGAAAAAGCAAAGCTTGGATGAAGTGGACCCGACCCTGTTGGAAACCTTCGACAAATTGGGAATTCCCCTGTCGGAGCAAAAGCGCCTGAGCAATGTAGCCGTAGACGCCATTTTCGACAGCGTTTCCATTGCTACCACCTATCGTGAAAAACTGGCGGAGCACGGCGTTATTTTCTGCTCCCTGTCGGAGGCGGTCAAGGACTATCCCGAACTGGTGGAAAAGTATTTGGGGTCGGTGGTTCCTGCGGGCGACAACTATTTTTCTGCGCTGAACTCGGCGGTGTTTAGCGAAGGCTCATTTGTGTACATTCCCAAGGGTGTTAATTGCCCCATGGAGCTGTCCACCTATTTCCGCATTAACAACGGCGACTCGGGACAGTTTGAGCGCACGTTGATTGTGGCGGAAGAGGGGAGCTACGTTAGCTACCTGGAAGGCTGCACTGCGCCTATGTATGACAGCAATCAGCTGCACGCGGCGGTGGTGGAGCTGGTGGCTCTGGACAACGCGGAAATTAAGTATTCCACGGTGCAAAACTGGTTTGCTGGCGACAAAGATGGCAAAGGCGGCATCTACAACTTCGTTACTAAGCGGGGCCTGTGCGCTGGCGTTAATTCCAAGATTTCCTGGACCCAGGTGGAAACCGGTTCGGCAATTACCTGGAAGTATCCCAGCTGCATCCTAAAGGGCGACAACTCCGTGGGTGAGTTTTACTCGGTGGCGCTGACCAATAATCATCAGCAGGCGGATACCGGCACCAAAATGATCCACGTGGGCAAAAATACCCGCAGCACGATTATTTCGAAGGGCATTTCCGCCGGGCAGTCGAAAAACAGCTATCGAGGGTTGGTGAAGATTGCGCCAAAGGCGAAGGGGGCTCGCAATTATTCCCAGTGTGATTCGATGCTGATTGGCGATCGCGCCATGGCGAACACCTACCCCTATATCCAGGTGCAAAATGAAGCCGGTCAGGTGGAGCACGAAGCATCGACGTCAAAAATTGGTGAAGACCAGTTGTTTTACTTGGCTCAGCGGGGAATTTCCGCTGAGGATGCGGTGTCCATGATGGTGTCAGGGTTCTGTAAGGACGTGTTTAACCAATTGCCGATGGAGTTTGCCGCTGAGGCTGATAAGCTATTGAGCCTGAAGCTGGAAGGTTCCGTTGGGTAAAGGCTAGGGATTGGAATTGCGGTGTCGGGCGATCCTTCGGTGGTTGCCCGATGCCGTTTTGGGGATTTGAGTTAGTTCGGCTGAGTTATTTTGAGGGGTTAACGGCGATCCTATGATTGTAGAGAACGCATCGACGATTTTATCGGTTAAGAATCTTCAGGCTGGCATTGACGGCAAGGAGATTTTGAAAAAGTTTGGCATTGAAATTAAAGCCGGTGAAATCCACGCCATTATGGGGCGCAATGGATCCGGTAAAAGTACCCTGTCGAAGGTGTTGGCGGGACATCCCACCTATGAAGTGACCGGCGGTGAGGTGGATTTTCAAGGCAAGGATTTGCTGGAATTGGAGCCCGAGGAGCGATCGCGCGAAGGCATTTTTCTGGCGTTTCAATACCCGGTGGAAATTCCTGGGGTGAGCAACTTGGATTTCCTGCGGGAGTCTACCAATGCGCGGCGAGTGCATCAGGGATTAGAGGAATTGGATCCCTTTGATTTTGATGATTTGGTGCGGGAAAAGCTGGATGTGGTGCAAATGGACCCGGCATTCCTAGAGCGCAGCGTTAACCAGGGATTTTCTGGGGGCGAGAAAAAGCGCAACGAAATTCTGCAAATGGCGCTGTTGGAGCCCACTTTAGCGATTTTGGATGAAACTGATTCCGGTTTGGACATTGACGCCCTGCGCATTGTGGCGGGCGGCGTTAATCAACTGTCCACCGAAAAGAATGCCATGTTGGTCATTACCCACTACCAGCGGCTGTTGGACTATATCGTTCCTGATTTTGTGCACGTAATGCGGGACGGTCGCATCATCAAAACCGGCGGCAAGGAACTGGCGCTGGAGCTGGAAGAGAAGGGTTATGACTGGGTGGATGATCTTGAGCCCACGTTGGTGGAGGCTTAGGGGGCGCATGATGGGAACCACTGATAGTCAAGCCGCAGGTAATAATCCCGGCGGCAATTCCAGCAAGAAAGTTAACTCCCAGCGGGTGGATTATTGGAGCCAGTTGCTGAAGACGGTGACCGCTGATTCCGATGCTGCCACCGGTTGGGTGGGAGAAGTGCGGTCCAAAGCAACGGCGATCGCCCAAGAGCTAGCATTACCGTCCACCCGCGATGAGGACTGGCGATTTACCGATTTGTCGCCGCTGCTAGATATTGAATTTTCTGTGGCTGGGGCGATCGCAACCCCCGGCATTACGGCGGCGGATGTGGCCATTGAAGAAGCCCCCGGCAGCCGCATCGTGTTTATTAACGGTCGCCATTCACCGGAGTTGTCCGACCTAAGTGCGCTGGGCGAGCTGGCGGATAAGGTTACCGTTAGCGCCTGGTCCGCTGGTCACGACAGCGTGCTGAACGCCACCGTGGAAAGCAATTTGGGCAAAATCCAAACCAGCGCTGAGGCGTTTACTGCTTTAAATACCTCGGCGGTGAACGAGGTGGCGGTGATTTCCGTGGGGCGCAATGCGGATATTGAGCTGCCCATTCACGTGGTGTTTTTAAGTGCGGGGACCGGGGCGATCGCTCAGCCTCGCTGTTTGGTGAAAGTGGGCACTAATAGCCGCTGCACCGTGGTGGAAGAGCACCGCGCTTTGGAACATACCGACGATTCTGATGCGCCCTACTGGGTGAACGGGGTAACGGAAATTTCCCTGGCGGACAACGCAGAAATTAACCATGCTCGGGTGCAGCGAGATACGCTGACGGCATTTCATATTGGCAATACGGCGGTGAGCCAAGCCCGAGATAGTCGCTACACCTTAACTTCCCTAGATGCGGGGGCGCGGGTCTCTCGCCATAACTTGGCGGTTTCCCAAAAGGGACCGGGCACCCACACGGCATTTAACGGATTGAATGTGGCTACGGAGCGCCAAACCAGCGACACCCACACCTTCCTAAACCTGCAACATCCCCATGGCACCGCCGACCACTTGCACAAGTGCGTCGCCAACGATCGCGGGCATACGGTGTTTAACGGTCGGGTTTTTGTGGGACAACAGGCGCAGCAAACGGACGCAGCCCAGTTAAATCGCAACTTGCTGCTGTCATCGAAGGCGCGGGTAGACACCAAACCCCAGCTAGAAATTATTGCTGACGATGTGAAATGTACCCACGGCGCCACCGTTAGCCAGTTAGAAGACAACGAAATTTTCTACCTGCGCAGCCGAGGGCTCGATGAAATGGCGGCGCGGCGACTATTGCTCGATGGATTTGTGGGGGAAATTTTAGAGCGTTTGCCTGTGCAATCCCTCCGCAGTCCTTTGGCTACCGCGATCGCTGCCCAAATCCGCGCCAATAGCTAAAGCCCACTCCCCCCGTTTACGTTTACTTAGTCTCCAACAACTGCAAAGCCATGGTTGCAACCGCTTCCAAAACCCTTGCATCCCAGGTGCGCCAAGATTTTCCGATACTTCACCAAGAAGTTAACGGACATCCTCTGGTGTACCTGGACAATGCCGCCACTTCCCAAAAGCCCACCGCCGTCATCAACGCACTGCGGGACTATTACGAAGGGGACAACGCCAACGTCCATCGCGGTGCCCACACCCTCAGCAACCGCGCTACCGATGCCTACGAAGCCACGCGGGATAAGTTGGCGGCGTTTATCAATGCCTCCTCGCGCCAGGAAATTGTCTATACCCGCAATGCTAGCGAGGCGATTAATTTGGTGGCATATAGTTGGGGCATGAGCGCTCTGACGGCCGGCGATGAAATTATTCTGTCGGTGATGGAACACCACAGCAATTTGATTCCCTGGCAGTTTGTTGCTCAGCGGACGGGGGCAGTTCTAAAGTTTGTGGAACCGACAGAGACTGGGGAATTTAACCTGAAGCAGTTTGAATCGCTGCTGAGCGATCGCACCAAGCTGGTTTCTATTGTCCACGTGTCCAATACCTTGGGCTGCGAAACCCCCGTCGACAAAGTGATTCCCCTAGCCCACAAAGTTGGTGCAAAGGTATTGCTGGACGCCTGCCAAAGCATTCCCCATATGCCCATCGATGTACAGGCGCTGGATTGCGACTGGCTGGTGGCATCGGGACATAAAATGTGCGGTCCCACGGGCATCGGTTTTCTTTACGGCAAGCTGGATTTACTAGAGTCCATGCCGCCGTTTCTAGGGGGCGGCGAAATGATCGCCGATGTGTCCCTAGAGCACTCCACCTACGCGGAATTGCCCCATAAATTTGAAGCGGGAACGCCGGCCATTGGGGAGGCGATCGCCCTAGGAGCCGCCGTGGATTACTTAAGCAACCTGGGAATGGACAACATCCACGCCTACGAAGCCGAACTAACCCGCCATTTATTTGACGGGCTAAGCCAAATCGACGGCATCACCCTTTACGGTCCCCAGCCAAGCGCCGACGGAACCGGTCGTGCCGCATTGGCAGCCTTCACTACGGAAGCCGTTCATGCCCACGACCTAGCTACCCTAATTGACCAATCGGGCATTGCCATCCGATCCGGTCACCACTGCACCCAGCCCCTGCACAAGCACCTCAAGGTCAGCGCCACCGCCCGCGCCAGCCTGTCCTTTTACAACACCCACGACGAAATCGACCAGTTCCTAACGGCATTACAAGACACCCTGGAATTTTTCGCTAGCGTAATGGACGACTGATTCCTTACACTAAGTTGAAAATACGCTGACTTAGCAGCGATTCCTGGTCACTATCAAGCCGTTATTTAACCGTTACCTAAACCTTTCTCAACTATGGTGAGTCCCCAACTGGTCAAAGACACCATTGCCTCAAAACTGCCCGATGCCCATGTGGAGGTGCAGGATTTAACCGGCGGCGGCGACCACTATCAAGCTCTGGTTGTTTCTTCCGCTTTTGAAGGAAAAAGCCTTGTGAAGCAACATCAGTTAGTCTACGGTGCGCTGCAAGATGAGCTCGATAGCAATGCTATTCATGCCCTTGCCCTAAAGACCTACACCCCTGCAGCTTGGCAAGCATCGCAATCCTAAACCACTCCAAATAGCGAGCAGGAAACTGACTGTAGAATATCCTTGCTAGCAGCGTTTCTCCGCATTTATTTCGTCCTTATTTCTAAGTTTATTGAGCTTACTGGTAGACAAGTTATGGCACTAGATCCAGCCGTTAAAGAACGCATTGACAAGTTGGTTGCTGACAACAAGGTTTTCGTGTTTATGAAGGGCACCAAGTTAATGCCCCAGTGCGGTTTTTCCAACAATGTGGTGCAAATCTTAAACAGCTTTGGCGTACCATTTGAAACCTTCGATGTACTGTCAGACCCAGAGATTCGCCAAGGCATTAAAGAATATTCCAACTGGCCCACCATTCCCCAGGTGTACATGAATGGGGAATTTGTGGGGGGCTCCGACATCATGATTGAGCTTTACCAAAGTGATCAGCTAAAGGAGATGTTGACGGTTGCCCTCGCGTCCTAAGCTGCCGCATTTAAAACAACGTAAGCATCTTTTCGTAGGGTGCGTGAAACGCATTACAAAGGTTTCAGCCTTTTGTTCGGTGTACTTTCACGTGCCCCATATTTTGTTCAGCGTTTAGGATGGATCTAGACGCACTGATAGCCTTGCTTTTTGGAGTCGCCCGTGATCTATTCCTCGTCCCTGGCACTACCGATCGCCCTCTTTGGACTTCCCTTGGATACGCTGTTTTCCACCCAGGGGATTATGGTGTTGCTTTTGATGGCCTACGGTGGTGCCATGTGGATGTTTCTCACCAGTGCGCCGAAGGTTTATACGGTGATGGTGTCGGACTTGGAGGTGGCGCGACAGTTTTACGAGGGCGACCTGAATTTTGCGGCGGCGGATGTGCCCCTTCAGTACTATTACAACTATGAGCAAACCCTGGGCACCTCTGGGTTTGACCCGCTGTACCTATCGCCCACCACTTACAATCCCCCCACACGGGCCATGTCGCCGACGGATCGCCCGGAGGGGCTTTGGTATCAGCTTAAAAAAAACGTGCAGGTTCACGTGATTTCCGGTGCCACTTTTGGTTACAAAAACAGTCAACGCCACGTGTGCTTTGATCGCGATTGTTTGGAACAGATTTTGCTGCGGGTGCAAATGCGGGGACTGAAGAATAAAATTCGCAGCGATCGCCCGTTAAATTTCCTGGTGAAAGATTGGCAAGGACGCACCATCGAAATGGCAGAAATCGACGACGACTAGAAAAACTTCCAGGGGTGGACACTTAAAATACCTGCAATGGGTGGAAAAGCACTTGAGGGTAGACCGCTACAGTATTTGCGGAAGATATGATCCTTACTTTGCCGCCCCCCTCAAATGCGATTAACTTTTGCAGCCTTTGCACTCATCACCCTTGGACTTGTGGGCTGTGGTGCTGAACCCCCTCAGCAACCAAAATCTGAAGCGGAAACAGAGGCCGTGTCAGCAAGTTCTTCCAGTGCTCCCGCCGGTGAGGAATCCGTTAAGGGTAATTCCCAAACAACCATACAAGTCGAATTCTTGGGACTTCCTAATGACCAGGTTCAGCTTCAAGGAACCATCATCGGTTCAGACAAGGCAGAGTTTACGCTGGATGTTGAAGGGGTGACGGCGGGAAATGAGTTTGAGCAAACGTTGACGGTGGCGATCGCCGAAGATGGATCGTTTAGTTCTGAGCCCCTTGGATCCCCAAATGGATTGGAAAGCGGCGTTTATAGAGCTAGTCTTCGGATCGAATCTACTTCAACCTCCCTGGACTACAGCAGTTCAGGAAGTGCAAATGTACCTTTGGTCGGCCCTAAGGATCTGATTCAAACTGGGGAAGGTGATGACGTTTCCGTTTTTTTGGAAATAAACTTTGGGGTGGAAGGAGAGTCAGCAGAAACGGTGCAGGCATGGCAAGAAACACAACTGCGATCGTATCTGACTTGGCATGCGGACTTAGTTAGGCTACATTCAGTGATCGCAAAAGGCACCACTAGTAATCTAAAAGAGTGGCAGATGATAAGCGAGCAGCATCAGAAAGAACTTCGATCCTACGGAGAGAAGGCTGAAGCGCTTGAATCTGCGATGGAACGACGAGTTATTGGTGGTGCTCTGGAAGCCCTTAATTCAATGTTTGTGGAGCTGGAGTCTATTAGGGAGAAGGAGCCGCAAAACTCGACGTCTCAATTATCTTCAGGGGACTCGTTGACGCCCGAATACAACATTGCGAACCAGAAATTCAAAAATGGGCTCAACGAACTTCATCGCGACATGATTCAGCCCATCCAAACACAGAGGGGTCTATAGTGCCTTTCCTTGGGGCGGTTGTTTTGGGATTTGCCATTTGATCCATCGGGCTACACAGACGATCGCCACCAGACACACCACCACCCCAGTGCGAGCCCAATTCAGTCTCGACAGGTCAATCTGACCAAGATAGCTGGAGCCGCTGAAGACGGTGTGGCCGGCGGCGAGAATAAAGGCAGGGACGCTGAGGAGATGGAGCGATCGCCAAGCTTTGCCGAGATTTTTCTGCGCCCAATCAAAGCTGGTAAGGGCGGCAGGGGTTAAGAGGATTAGGGCGATCGCCCCCCCCCAAATGCCCCACTGGTTGGATGGTGGTAGGAACAAAATCGCCTGCCACTGCCACTCAAAGGAATGCTCAAACATATGGGCACAGTGGGCTAACGCCAACACATAGGCCGCCACCCCGATGCCCCGGCGATATTTCAGCGGTGCGCTCCAGAGGTTCGCGATAGGGCGGGCCATTAGGGACAGCATCAGGCAAATTAAAGCACAGTGTCCGGTGTGGTCCACCATTTGCCCCGTGCGCAATAGGGTCAAACCGCCCACCACCATGGAGATCCAGCCGCCCAATTGGAAAAGCTGGCTGCGGCGATCGCTCCCCAATTGCCCCACGGTGGTGCCCACGCCGATCATTACCGGCAACGTGCCCAAGCCGAAGGATAGCAGCGTAATCGCCCCCGCTAACGGACTGCCGGCGGCGATCGCCTTAAGCTGGGCGGCATATAAAAAACCACAGGGAATGCTGCCCCAGAGCAACCCAATTAGCGCCGGTTGAAACCAGGTGGCGTTACGACCGAAGCGGTCAAACCAATCGTTAATTCGCTGATGTCCCTTGACGCCGCTGAGGGGATGGAGCACGGGGATTTTCGGCAGCCACTGGGGCTTAATTTGCACCAGCCCAAACCAAATGAGGGACACTCCGGTCAAAATACTGAGCCCCTGGCGCACTGGGCTGCCCACCCCAAACCATTGTCCCCCGGCGGCTACGGCAGATCCCAGCCCGCCGATAATCGCACCCACCAGGCTATAACTGACCAAACGCCCCAGATTAAGCAGTCCGTGAAATTGCAGTTGCGATCGCCAGGTGTCGGTTTGAGTTTTATCGTTCCCTTGCGACCCTGAATGGGACTCGCCCGCCCGTTTAGCCCCAGAGCTAGACAAAGAAAAGGCGATCGTCAGCGGCCCACACATACCGACGCAGTGGCCAAAACTGCCCACAAATCCCAGGGCAACCATTAGCCCCAAATCCAATGGGGACACAGGTAGAACAGAGATGAACGGCGACCCCAACACTAGCGATTCCCCAACCGAAGTAATCAATCGGACACAAGTAAATAGTAAACAAGTAAATAGTAGACAAGCGCACCAGCAAAATGGCTCGACCTATTGGTACAACGGTCAGCCGGTGCTTGGTGACACTATCACCTTATCCATTAGCGACCCCGGTTTAATTTACGGAGCTACCTTATTTACGACGCTGCGGGTCCACAACACTTTGGATCATCCCGCCACCCAGTGGGCTGCCCATTGCGATCGCCTGCGCAACGCCACCCGCCAGCTTGGATTCACCGCGCCCAACTGGAGTCGCATCCGTGCCGGTGCTGAATATATTCAGGGGAATTATCCCGTTGTGCGCATTGTGGTGTTTCCCGATGGCACCGAGTGGATCACCGGGCGATCGCTCCCCGCCGACTTACACCACAGGCAAACGCGAGGGATCACCGTTTGGGTTGCGCCGCCCTATTATCAGCGAAGTTTGCCGGAACATAAGTCGAGCAATTATCTGGCTCCCTGGCTGGCCGCTCGCGAAGGGCGGAATCGCCACGGGGAAGAAACGATTTTGACCAGCGATAACGGGCACTGGTTGGAAACGGCTACCGGAAATTTATGGGGCTACGGTGATGGGCAATGGTGGATTCCGCCGCTGTTAAATCATTGTCAAACGGGTCAACGCCTTCCCGGCACCGGTCAGCAATTTCTTACTCAAATTCTTGAAGATAAGGGTCAAACCGTGGCCTCTCGCCCCTGGACGCCCCACTGGGTGAAGACCTTGGAGGCGATCGCCTACAGCAACAGCGGCGTCGGTTTAATCCCCATCCGTAAGGTTTTGGACCCTGAGGGCGAGGTGTTTTGGCAAAACCCTGAACCGGGAGCTGCAGACCACCTGCTCAAACTTTGGCAACAGGCGATCGCCCTCGACATTCATACTGAAGGGGGTTGCCACAGCACGTAAATCCAATTTTTATGGGAACAGCCCAAAGAGACAACGCCAATAGTCAGTTCCACGTTAGTTTCAATTTTGAGAATTAATGGCAAAGGTCGACCACAGGCTGGAGCCTCTGGATTAAGGAAATCGAGTTATGAAAAAGTTTTTAGCGCTAGCACTTATAAGTATTGCTGTGGCCGTCAGTGTGGGTGTGCCGATCGCCGCTAACAGCCACCCACCCGCCCCAACGGCGGAACCCACATCAGCAGTGCTTTCAGTATCCGATGTGAACTGGGAGCAGCTTAATCCCGCCCGAGGTGACCAAAGCCCCCAAGCCGGTACGCTTTGGGGCGATCGCACCGGTCCGGGCCCCGCCGGCTTTCTCCTCAAACCCGTAGATGGATTCAGATCTCCTCCCCATATCCACAACACCGCCTACCGTGGAGTGGTTATCGACGGCACCATTCACAATGACGATCCAGATGCAGAGGACATGTATATGCCGGTGGGGTCCTTTTGGACACAGCCCGCAGGGGAAGTGCACATCACCGCTGCCCAGGGCAATGGTGCCCTTGCCTACATTGAAGTTGAAGACAACTTTGGGGTTTTTCCCGCCGAAGAAGCCTTTGATGATGGGGACCGACCCGTCAATGTGGATGCGGCAAATATTGTTTGGCTAGACGCTTCCAATACGGATTGGATCGAGCCGTCCAGCCCATCAAATCAGTCCAGCGCACCAAACCACACCAACGATGCCGAAGTCGCCTTCCTCTGGGGAATTCCGCAGGATGGCAAGCTAAATGGCACCCTCGTCAAGTTGCCCGCTGAGTTTTCTGGAACGATACGCAGTGAAGGTTCAGCTCTCCGCGCCGTGGTTATTAAGGGGCAACCCCAGCATAGGATGCCCGGCGAGACCAGCTTCCAAACCTTGGGACCAGGCAGTTATTTCAGCTCGACGGGGGAATCGGTACACCAAGTCTCATCCAATTCAGAGGAAGAGAGCATCATTTACGTACGCTCAAAAGGTCAATTTACGATTTTTCCAACCTAGGCGTGCTCCCCACTAGGTAAGCGTTCAGCCGCCTCCGCAGCCATGCTTCGAAAATTGGAGAGTTGGGCGATTCCATTGCCATTACCCTTTTCGCTAATATGAAGAATCAAGAGATCCGTGAAACGTGTGCATTCTGAGATTAGCTAAGGGCAATTGTTAGAATCCGCAAAAATACTTACCGGTTTTTGGTGTAGTGGTCGCCCTAATTGACCTAATTTCGGGGCTGTCGCTAAGCCATAATTGAGTTAACATTAGTTAACACGGAATTAATACGACCATTCTGACAAAACAGCTTTAGTAAGACTTCAGTTTTTGACACTAGTCTTTGACACCAGTCTTGGATGTGCTTTAAGTCAGTTTTAGGAGGAACGCCCCAGTGAATAAGCGTTGGAGAAACGCCGGTTTATATGCCCTTTTGGCCATCGTGGCGATCGCCCTGGCTACGGCATTTTTCGACCGGCAGCCGGAAGCCCGCGAAACCTGGCGCTATAGCCAGTTTGTGGAAAATATCGAAGCTAACAAGGTGGATCGGGTAAGCCTGAGCGCTGACCGCACCAAAGCGTTGGCGACGGTTCAGGACGGCACCAAAGTCCTAGTGAATCTGCCTAATGATCCCGAAATCATCGACATTCTCAGCGAGAACAACGTCGATATCGTGGTGCAGCCCCAAACCGATGAGAATTTCTGGGTACGGGCTTTGAGCAGCCTGTTCTTGCCCATCTTGCTGCTAGTGGGTTTGTTCTTCCTGCTACGTCGCGCCCAAGGCGGTGGCGGCAACCCGGCAATGACCTTTGGTAAGTCCAAGGCACGGGTGCAAATGGAGCCCCAAACTCAGGTGACCTTCGGCGATGTGGCGGGTATTGAGCAAGCCAAGCTGGAGCTGACTGAGGTTGTTGACTTCCTAAAAAATGCAGACCGCTTTACGGCGATCGGTGCCAAGATTCCCAAGGGAGTTTTGCTAGTAGGTCCTCCGGGAACCGGTAAAACCCTGTTGGCTCGTGCCGTTGCTGGTGAAGCTGGTGTACCCTTCTTCAGCATTTCCGGTTCTGAGTTTGTGGAAATGTTTGTGGGCGTGGGTGCATCCCGTGTCCGTGACCTGTTTGAGCAGGCGAAGCAGAATGCTCCTTGCATCATCTTTATTGATGAGATTGACGCCGTAGGTCGCCAACGCGGTGCCGGTCTTGGTGGCGGTAACGATGAGCGTGAGCAGACTCTGAACCAGCTGCTGACTGAAATGGATGGTTTCGAAGGTAACACCGGAATCATCGTTGTGGCTGCCACCAACCGTCCCGATGTGCTTGACGCAGCACTAATGCGCCCCGGTCGTTTCGACCGTCAGGTGGTAGTTGACCGCCCTGATTATGCTGGTCGTACGGAAATTCTTAATGTTCATGCCCGCGGTAAGACCCTGGCTGATGACGTTGACCTAGACCGTATTGCCCGTCGTACTCCTGGCTTCACCGGTGCTGACTTGTCCAACCTGTTGAACGAAGCAGCAATTTTGGCGGCTCGTCGCAGTTTGACTGAAGTGTCCATGGACGAAATCAATGACGCTATTGACCGCGTCATGGCTGGTCCTGAGAAGAAGGACCGGGTGATGAGTCATAAGCGCAAAGAGCTTGTGGCTTACCACGAAGCAGGTCACGCTTTGGTGGGTGCCCTGATGCCCGATTACGATCCTGTGCAGAAAATCAGTATCATTCCTCGCGGTCGCGCTGGTGGTTTGACTTGGTTCACCCCCAGTGAAGAGCGCATGGAGTCGGGCTTGTACTCTCGTTCTTACCTGCAGAACCAAATGGCAGTTGCCCTAGGTGGTCGAATTGCTGAAGAAATCATCTTCGGTGAAGAAGAAGTTACCACCGGCGCTTCTAACGACTTGCAGCAAGTTACCCGCGTTGCCCGCCAGATGGTTACCCGCTTTGGCATGAGCGATCGCCTGGGTCCCGTTGCCCTAGGTCGTCAACAGGGTAATACCTTTATGGGGCGCGATATTGCTGCCGACCGGGATTTCTCTGAGGAAACCGCAGCGGCCATTGACGCTGAGGTGCGTACCCTAGTGGATCAAGCCTACGAGCGTGCCAAGAGTGTGCTGGTGGAAAACAAGGGTATTTTGGACGAGCTGTCCGAGCTATTGATTGAGCAGGAAACTGTGGACTCCAAGGAGCTTCAGGATATGCTCAACGCTAGCGAAGTGAAGATGGCGGCGATCGCATAGCCGTTGACTCTCTAGCTAGATGGCTTGAGCCTGTCACAAATCAATAGGTCAGCAAAGGTCAGAGTGGTGATGCCGCTCTGACCTTTCTGCTCTTTATGTGTGGGATCATAGCTGTAGAGCATTTTCATATTTCCTATTGCCCCAAGCAGGTTGCCTCCTATGGCTGACGATTGTTCTAACCCCTCTGACTCCGATTCCCCTGATGCTTTGCCGGAGGGGGAGGACCAAAAGGCAGGGGACGCCCATAAGAATGCTGCAGAACTTCCCCAAGAACAATGGGAGGGGGAAATTCAGCGGGTGCAGGGAATTCAGGGGGAACTGCGGCGGCTCAGTACGGTGCGGTTTGTGGATTTGGAGCACCTCGCCTCAATATTTCAGTGGTTCGACGAGATGCGTCAAATTCGCGGCTGCGGGCGGTTGGAAGGGGTATCCCAAGTGGGGAAAACAGTGGCGGCGCGGGTGTATGCCATGCGCTATCGCCGCAAGCCGGGAGACGAGGGACCCCAGACGGTGACCTATGTGCGGCTGCCGCCGGGGGCTGGTTTAGGGGAATGGTACGGGCGGCTGGTGGAGTCCCTGGGAGGCGAGCCCCTGTGGGGAGCCCTTAGTCAGCAGCGGCGACAGGGACTGGCCCTTTGCCGAGAGCGATCGCTACGCCTGGCCATTATCGACAATGCCGATCAGCAGTCCCCAAAATTGCTCCAGGAAGTGCGCTATTTGTCAGAGCGACTGTGGATGGGGGCTGTGCTGATTGGCGGGCAAAATCTGAGCGATCGCCTGGACCGAGACCGAGATTTAGCTACAGCATTTCAGCCCCTATATTGGATGCCCAAGCTAAACGAAGACGGGCTTAAGCAGGCCATTGAAAAGTGGGAAGTGGAGGTGCTGCAATTGCCAGAGCGATCGCACCTGGAGGAGGAGGGGGCGTTTGAAATGGTGCGGGAAATTACCCAAGGGTGCGTGGGGCGGCTGGATGTGATTTTGCGGCGATCGGCAATGCGGGCATTAAAGGCAGGAAAGCACGCCATTGATCGGGATGTGCTGGATGAGGTGATTCAGGATTATCGCTAGGGTTGCTGCTAATGGTTACCGCGAAATAGTTGCCGCTGCAATAATTACCGCTGGGATTCCGGTGGAGCGCTGCCTCCAGCAGCACCGCTGGGGTCTATGAAGGGCGATCGCACAAAACCAATAAACTGTTGATCATTAAAATCACCACCAATAAACAATAAATCTTGCTCCTCCTCTTCCCCCGGCACCAGCATTACGTTAAGTGACTCTGCCCGTCCAAAAGGATCGCCATTCTGCTCTTCGAAAAAGATCATGTGAGAATTTCCCTGAAGCTCGATTAGTACGAAGGGGTAAATATCTCCTTCAACTGCCATTTTTCCTGCCATATAAATGGTGCGATCCACAAGGATTTCGTCCCTGTAACTTTGGGGAAGTTGGTCAACAATGCTGTTGTCGGAGGTGAATTTAATGATAGGACGCGTTCTAGTGGGTAAATTTCTACCCAAAAAGCTACTGACGAAAAGGCTAATTTCCCAGCGCCCTTCTAACCGACTAGAAACAATATTTTCGGGCTCTGTTGTCACTTCCAATGCGTAGGCAGAAAAGGGTACTGCAATAGGACAAAGTAGCAGAGCGACACTGGCAAAAAGCCGACCGAGAATGGGTTTCATAGGTTGTTGCTTTTGATAGTAAAGGCGTGAATCAGCTATTAATTTCAGTGCCGAATTATATGCACTGTTGCGATAGGAAGCCGCGGCCCTTTAGGACAGTTCAAAGTCTGGTTTAGGGATCGCGGCGCGAGAATCAATACGCTGAGCTTCACGAAGTCCCGTTAGAAATGCACCGTGAACGGTGGAATGATGCTCAAGGCTAGTCGCTTCCCCTGCGAACAACAGCCGCCCATTCACTGGCTCCGCTAGAGCTTCAATATCAGCATCGCTGGATCCAATGGCCCGATAGCTGTAGGAACCGAGGGTGTAAGGATCGTGTCGCCAACTGGTTGCGTAGGTGGCGATGGGGTTGGGAATATTCTCCCCCAGAGCACGGTGCAGGGATTCTAGACACTTGGCAATAATGGTTTCCTGTAAGTTTTTTTCAGGGCGATCGCCTTGGATTGTCTCAGCAAAAGCCCCTGAATAAAGGGCCACTAAGGTAGGTTTCCCTGAGGCATCGGTCATATCCACAAAAATAGGGAAGGCGCGATCGCCCCCTAAACCTTCAAAATTGGCCACAGAATTAGTGAAATCTGTCTGCCAAAAGCGGTTGTTGTAAACCAAAATCACCTTCTCAAGGGAGCCAAATCCCAATCGCTCAATTGCCGATTGCTTGGCGGCAGGAAGTGAGGGTTCAAAGCTGATTTTGTTTCCCTTTAAAACCCCCAAAGGGACCGTAACAATAACATGACTTCCCTCGAAAATTAGGTTGTTTTCAGCCGTAACTTCAACGCTCGATTTTGAAGATTTAATGCGCTTCACCGAAGCATTTAATACAACATCGAGCCCTTTCCATAAGAGCCTGATCAACCCTTGATATCCCTCTAAAAAAATATGATCACCACCGTCAAATCCAGCCTTGATTTCTGCGATGGATCCTGCCAAAGACAATTGGTCCACAGGGGCTGAAGTGGCGCTCCATAGGACTTCCGCAATAAAACGAGCGCGACGTTCCGTGGATATCTCTGGCTGACGACTTGATAGGAACTGGTCGATCGCCTCACTGATTGCGGCTTGTGAACCCACCGTCTTTTCAATCTTTTCCAAGTCTTGGGCAAAGTCCATAACCAAGGACCATGCCTGAAATAATTCGCGATCGCTAATGGCTTTACCGTTATCAATTAAAAGATCCGGCTGAACCTGATTTTTTCGATAGTTTAATCCGTTCGCGATCGCATATTTCACCATCGGATTTCCGCGATCGCCATGGATCCACGCTGCTCCCAAATCCACCGTGGCAGGACCAACGCGGTGTGGAAAAATTCGCCCTCCAATGCGATCGCGAGCTTCCAAAATTTTTACTCGATGCCCAGCATTTATCAGCGATCGCGCCGCCACCAGCCCCGCTACGCCAGCGCCAATCACAATAATGTCTCGCCCATCTGCTTCTGCAATCTTCGGTTGAAAATTAGCATCAGAATCAGATCGTAATGGTTGCTGACAACTGGAAAGGGTAGTCGCCAAACTAAGCAGTCCCACGAACTGACGACGAGTCAGGTCTTTTTGAAACATTATTAATTCACGGACCGTTGTTGCATTAAGACGTCTATCGAATCAAAACTTAAACACCCAAGCACTGATTTCGACCCCGACTTCTTTGTACATAACATGTCATTATTAAGACAGTTCAGGCTTAAGTTTTGTCGACAATATGGTCCCTGAATTATTAACGTTAAAAAACTTTTTAAGCTATAGAGAAGCTTCCCTTAGTTTCCAAGGTCTTCACACAGCGTGTATTTGTGGATCAAATGGGGCGGGTAAGTCGTCATTGCTTGAGGCTATTTCTTGGGTGATTTGGGGGAAATGTCGTGGTGGCGCTGACGATGTAATTCGCACGGGAGAAAAGGAAGCTCAGGTGGATTTCACCTTTCGCTATGGGCAAGAAGTTTATCGCGTTATTCGCACTCGACGGCTGCGACAAGCCAGTACGCTGGAATTTCAGGTGGCGTCTATTGATGAAGAGCTGGGGAGTCGCCACTTTAAAAGCATTACGGAAAAGTCGATCAAAATAACCCAGGCTGCCATTATTGAGCGGCTGCGATTGGATTACGATACCTTTGCCAACTCGGCTTATTTACGCCAGGGAAAAGCCGATGAGTTTATGTTGAAAACGGCGGGGCAACGTAAGGATATTTTGGCGGATTTACTTAAACTTTCCCAGTACGAACAACTGGCGGATCAGGCGAAGGAGAAGGCGAAAGAATTTAAGTTTGAGGCGGGGCAGCTAGAAGGGGTTTTGGAGCGGGCAGATATTAAGTTAAGTCAGCGAGAGGCGGTGGCTCAACAGTTAGAAAGTTTGGAAAAAAATATTGCTAGCGCTCAGGAACAGGACCGGCACATTGAGGCGCAGTTGAAACAGCGGCGTGAGGAACAGCAGCGGCGACAGTCCTGGCTGCAGCAGCAAACCTGGCAGCAACAGCAGCGCCAGTCGGTGCAGCAGGATTGGAGTCGCATTGGGCGAGATTTACAAAGCATTGCGGAACGGCAGGCGGCGGCGGCGCAGGTGTTGGTCCAGGGGGAGCGCATTGAGGCGGGGGTGGACGAGTTTCGCGGTTTGCAGCGGCGGGATGAAGAGTTGTCGGCCCAGTTTAAGCAGCATAGTGAGTGGGTGGAGCAGCGGCGGGGATTGCAGGGGGAGCGCGATCGCCAGGCAAGCCAGCTTTCGGGACAGCGACAGTCCTTGACGGCGCGATTGGGAGATTTGGAGCGGCAGGAGGGGGAGTGCCAGAAAATTTTGGCGAAAACGGCGGATATTGAGGCGAGTTTGGCAAAGCTCCACGGGGCTCGCGATGCCCTGCGGGAAATTGAAAAATTGCAGGGGCAAGCGTCGCCGTTGATCAAGCGGTCCAGTGATTTGGCGGTGGAGCTGGGGCGGGTGCGGGCTCGGTGGCTGGCGCGACAGGAGGATTTGTTAGGGCAGCAACAGCGGGCGATCGCGGCCCGGGAAACTCAGTTGCCGGAGCAGGCGATTACGCTGCAACTGTTGGGGGAGCGCATTGAGCAGTTAGAAAAGCAACAGGTTTATCAACAGCGGGTGCGGGAAAAGGGCATCGAGCGCAAGACGTTTATTGATCGGCTGGAGGCGAATCGAGACGAGCTATCCCAACGCCTTATCAAGCTACAGGAACGGCATCAGTTACTGTCAAAGCATCGCCCAGTCTCAGCCAGCGTAAGTGGTCATGGAAATATTTCAGAAGCTGTTAGGAGCAGCAGTGATGAATTGGCAGTGAAAGATGATTTTGGGACCTGTCCTTTGTGCGATCGCCCATTAGATGAAGCGCACTGGCAAACGGTTCTAGAAAAGCAACAGCAGGATGAAACGGATCTGCGGGAACAGCTTTGGGTTATCGAGGAACAGCTAACGGTTTCAGATCGAGAGCGGGAGGTGTTACGGGGGGAATATAAGCGGTTAAGTCAGGAGCTGGCGCCGCTGGGGTCGCTGCTGGAGGAACGGGGGAAATTACAGGAGCAGTGTCAGGGGTTGGAAGCGCTGGCAGCAGCGGAGGAAACCCTGGCGCAGGAGCTGCGGGCCATTGAACACGCAACGGGTTGGCTGGATAGTGAGGACGGGGACGCACCGGAGATGTTGCCCCAGGGGGGAGAGGGGGCGATCGCCTTGGTGACGGAGAGGCGGGAGGTGGAGAAAACCCTGGCGGGGCTGAAATTTGATGAGCGGAATTTGGCGTTGGCGCGGGGAGAGGTGGAGCGTTGGCGCCATGGGGAGGTTCGATTTTACGAGCTGGAGCAGGCACGCCGTAAACAGGTACATATTGAGCAGCAGCGTCCCCAGCTTAATCAAAAAATAGAGGATCTAGATCGACAGTTAGCCTGGTTAAATTATCCCCAGCCCAATGAGGAAGGGGAGCGATCGCTGACGGGACAAATTGAAGAAATTACGACAAGAATTAACGCACTCAACTACCAGGTAGAAGTGCACAATCAACTGCGGAAAGAGCTGCGGGAAAAGCAACAGTGGCTAACCCAGTTTGAAAATCTTAAGCGCTGCCGCGAGGAAAAGCCCAAGCTTGATCAGCAATATCAACAGTTAGAAACCCATCAAAAGGAACGACAGGAAGAAATTCAAAAGCTCGGTCAACAATCGCAGGAATTGCAGGTGCAACTTGATCAGCTTCCTGACCCCACCGGGGCGATCGCCCAGTTAGAAGCCCAATCCCAGTTCCTGCGCCAAACCCTTAATCAATACCTGGCGGACCTGGGGCGATCGCAACAGCAGGCTGCGGAACTGGACGAGTTGGAAAAGCAATCCCAAAGCGATCGCCACACCCTCAGCAAGCATCACAAGCAGCAGCGCATTTACGAAGAGCTATCCAAGGCGTTCGGGAAAAACGGCTTACAGGCGCTCACCATCGAAACAGTTTTGCCCCAGTTAGAGGCAGAAACCAACCGGATTTTGTCGCGCCTCAGTGCTAACCAACTGCACGTGCAATTTATTACCCAAAAGGCGAAGAAAAACCAGTCGAAGCCTCGCGGCAGCCGCAAGGGTAAAAAGGGCGATCGCGCCTTGGATTACGTGGCCATGACCGACACCCTGGAGATTCTAATTGCCGACGCTCGGGGCACCCGTCCCTATGAAACCTATTCCGGCGGCGAGGCATTTCGCATTAACTTTTCCATCCGTCTAGCCCTCTCGCGGTTGCTCACCCAGCGGTCCGGTACGGCACTTCAGCTTCTTATTGTGGATGAAGGATTTGGCACCCAGGACGAGGCCGGTCGCGATCGCCTGGTAGCGGCGATTAACGCGATCGCCAGTGAATTTTCCTGCATCCTCACCGTCACCCATATTCCCCAGCTCAAAGAGGCGTTTCAAAATCGCATTGAGGTTACCAAAACAGCAACGGGATCAACGCTGCAAGTGATTGCCTGATTGCGCGTCAATTCTGACGAAGACCGTCTTATCTGCGGGTTCCTGGTGATTGCTATCCTCTTCAATTGCCACCTCGGGGATCACAAATGGACGGGAATAGACTATTCTCAGTCCATTGCCTCGCCTCACACACACCAAACGGGGCATAAATGCATCGGTTCTTACGGTTTGGGCTCCACTAATCCGGTAAACAGAAGTCGCTGCATCGTTGTTTTAATCGGCCCTTAACGTGCCGTCCCAGTTCGCTATGGCTAAGTTTTCTGACCCGCGATCGCCCAAGGTTTTCCGTTGGCGTCGCACGGCTACCCGATTCGGTGCAGCCCTAGCCGTCACCCTTCAAGGTTGGCTGCCCCTGTCTCCGGCGATCGCCGCCTCTCGCCCATCCCTTGAAACATCACCCCCTGAAATATCGCCAGAATTAGCAGAAAGCAGTCCCACGGATCCGATGTTGCTGGCGCAAACGGGTCGGGTTTGTGCCAATGATTTGGACACGTGGATTAACCGGGTGGTTAATGCCCCTACCTTTCGAAAGGGGCGCTGGGGAATTAAGGTGCAGGCTCTTCAGGACGGCACCGTTTTTTATGAGCGCAACAGCAACAACTTTTTTATTCCGGCGTCGAATATGAAGCTGTTTGTGACCGCCGCTGCCCTGCAACGGTACGGTCCCGACGCTCGCCCTTATCAGTCTCGGGTGGCTGATTGGGTGAAGTATATTAACGAGCGCAGCAATAATAAATCCGCCGATGCCCTGTTCCGCACCATGGGGTATTCGTCGGGGGTTAAGCGGGCACTAAAGGATTTGCGCGTTAATCCCAACGGTTTTCGCATGCGAGATGGGTCCGGTTTATCCCGGGGCAACTCCGTGCAGCCAGGGACGGTAATTCAGCTGCTGGCGGCAATGAACCGAGCCCAGGGCAGTGATGCGTTTCGGCGATCGCTCCCCATCGCGGGACGGTCTGGCACCCTACGCCGTCGCTTTAAAGGCACCCCCGTTGCCGGTCGCGTTCTTGCAAAAACCGGAACCCTGCGAGGGGTTCGCGCACTGTCCGGCTATTTAGAGCATCCCCTCTACGGCACGTTGCTATTTAGCATTTTGGTTAATCAGCCTGGGCAGTCCGGCAGTCGCATGCTGGGGGCGATCGACTCTATCGTGGGCACGGTGATGAGTATGCGCCCGTGCGAAGATGGCGTTCCCCTGGGGGTACCGGAGGCTCGGCGATCGCCCATGCGCCTGGGTCCCACAGGGTTACCCAGAACGGACACCTGGCCGTCGCTGCTACAAAATCGCGGCACAAGCCAAAGTCGTCGCTAGGAAAGGCGCAAAACGGGAAAAATCCCCTTAACGTCAGTTCGACGGCAAAGAATTAGCTTAAATACGCTTCCCCCTTTATCAAGGGGGACTGAGGGGGGAGCCTTTCCCTATCCTTTGTTACTAAAACTTCCCGCTACCAGGTCAAGCACCTGAGAATTCCCCCAATTCCCCTTGGTAAGGATGACTTTTCGTTGAACTGACGTTCTTAGATTCATTTTTATCTCTGAAGTTCCTCTCCCTCAGAGAGAGAGAGGTTTGGGGTGAGGGCGAGGTTTTGTGCCGGCAGTCTTTTATGTGGGCGATCTTTTGCGTAGGCTTTGTGAGGTTTGCCAGGATTGAGTGTAGATAAAGATGGCGGAAAATAACGATGCGTTGCGCCTATAACGTGACGTGACGAACGGTGTTGAGCCTTAGGAATTGGTTGGTGATCGCCCCCAGCGTTGGGCTAGCGCACTACAGTAAAAGAAGAGCTTTTTGAACGCCTGCTCAACCCGTCTGCTTTAAGCGTGTCTCTTCCCATGACTATTTCCAAGCCCGATTCTAAGCCTGATGCTGAGTTGGAGCGATCGCCAGATTCACAGGATTTTTCCCCCGCCGAACTACCTTCCTTCGGGGAGTCGTTAGGACCTTCTCGGGACGATGAGCGGGAGTTGGGATTAAAGCCGCCGCCGTTTTGGAAACGTCCGATTGTTTGGGGAGTTTTGGCTAGTGTCGTTTTGGTGGGCGCTGGTGTTTTGGCGGTGTCGAGGCGCACTGCACCGCGATCGCCCGAAGAGAATTTAGACGCGCTGACGGTGGTGGTGGACCAGACGGATATTACGGCGCAAATTAGTGCCACTGGAACGGTGCGCCCGGTGCGGACAGTAAACTTAAGCCCGAAAACGTCGGGGCGGTTGGTGCAGCTGTATGTGGAGCAAGGGGATTCCGTGGCGGCGGGGCAGGTGATTGCCCAGATGGATGATTCGGAGGTGCGATCGCGGTTAGGGCAAGCCCAGGCGGCGGTGGATCGGGCGCGGGCAGAATTATTGCGGCTGGAGGCGGGCAGTCGTCCGGAGGATATTGCGGAGGCGCGGGCGCGGGTCAATCGTGCCCAGGCGGATGTGGCTAGTTCCCAGGCGCGGTTGGATTTGGCAAAAACTCGCCTACAGCGGAACCAGACGTTGACGGAGCAAGGGGTGATTGAGCGGGATTCGTTGGATGGGGCGGTGCAGGAGGCGCGGGCCGCGGAGGCGGATTTGACGCGATCGCAGGCGGGCTTGGCAGAGGCGCGGCGCGGTTTGGAGCGGTTGCAAAATGGATTTCGGGTGGAGGAGATTGCCCAGGCGCGGGCGGCGGTGAAGGAAGCCCAAGCCAATGCGGCGCTGGTTCAAACCCAGCTTAATGACACCCAAATTCGCGCCCCTTTTTCCGGGTTTATTTCCCAGAAATATGCGGAGCCGGGGGCTTTTGTGACCCCCACCACTTCAGCGTCAACGGGAACGGGGGCTACCTCGACTTCCATCGCGGCTTTAGCTCAGGGATTGGAGATTTTGGCCCAGGTGCCGGAGGTGGATATTGGGTTGATTCGCCAGGGGCAGACGGTAAAAGTGCGTGCCGATTCTTATCCAGATCGCACCTTTGATGCCCAGGTGAAGCGGATTGCGCCGGAGGCAATTTTGGAGCGGGATGTGACCTATTTTGAAGTGCGCTTGTCGCTGGTTACCGGGCGGGATGTGTTGCGCTCTGGGATGAATGTGGAGCTGGTGTTTTTGGGGGATTCTTTGAAAAATGCGCTGGTGGTACCGACGGTGGCAGTGGTAACCATTAAGGGCAAAACGGGGGTGTTGGTGCCCAATGAGGAGCAAGAGCCGGTGTTCCGTCCGGTTACGTTGGGACCGGTGGTGGAACAGCAGATTCAAATTTTAGATGGGCTGGAATCGGGCGATCGCGTCTTTACCAATTTGCCTCGGGGGAAAAAGCTGGAAAATATCCAACAGGAGGAGCGCCCCTCTGAAACCCCATAAGCTGTCTAACTCTCGTCCCGTTTCGGCGGATTATCGATCGCCCAAGGACCCACCACCGATTCCCCGCGCTTTTCCTTGGCTGCCAGTTCCAAGTTCAATTCCAAAAGCTGTTCCAGGCGATCGCCCTTGGGATCAAATCCATAGGCATCGAGCACCAATTTATCCAGCTTTTTGTGGAGTTTATAGAGTTGGCTGGCGGGTTCGTCGAAGTAGGCGTTATACAGCTTTGTGATTCCCCACTGTTTTTGTTCCATTTGTTCACTGCGGTATTCGTGGAGGGCGATCGCTGTTTCTCGAATCTTCTCAACAGTCTTCAGCAGTGGCGTCTGTGGAAATGGAAACGTTTCAAAGCAGGTCTTGGGCGTGTAGCGAGTTCGATCTTCCAAAGTTGAACTTTGGGCTTTAACCCAAGTTCGGTGAGTTTCTGAAGTGATGAGCCCCAAGATGTAGAAATCGTCTGAGGCAATGACAACATTTAGGTCTCCCGGTAGCCACTTGCTTTTAAAAGGAATAAAAACTTCCCACTTAGAGACCCTCGGAACTGCGAAGAAGTATCGCAGGGTTTTGGTCGTTGCTCTCATGCCTGGTCGCTTTTCTCCATACTGCCACCAGTACTTTCTAGTAGCAGCCCTACGATTCTTATCGCGGACTGGCTTTACATACTCCAGAACGTGTTTGAAAGGAGCTTCGTAAGTCATCGCATCTTCAATAGACAGATCATTGAAATCAACAACCCATCTATCTGGGACTCCATTTGGGATTGATGCTAAGTTTCTGCCCATTGAGAAAAGCTTCACAACCTCTAAATTTTTAGGATCCTGTTTACCCCACTTCTCCATTGTTTCTAGATCGATGAAGAATCCTTTTCCTGTTAGCTGAATGCCAATAAAGCTATACCCTGAATTGCTTTGTATGAGCTGTGCGTCTGTGACACTGGTTGAAGCGCTGAGAGAAGAGTTGATACTATCGACAAGTCGGTGATCTAAGTAATTGGCTGAACTTTCCTTGTTGCTCCAATTTATGATGCTGACATGCACGTTTGCCTCACCCGACCAAGGCTGTGTTGATATGGCTTCATGAATGCTCCCATCGTTGCTAATGATGAAGTCAAGTGATTGTTTCCGACTTAACCCCTGGCTGATAGAGTTTGTCCCTACTAAGCCAGCACGTCCACTCTTCCCTAGTCTTTCGTGTGATAGTCGAAACCAGTAGGTGCAAAAATCAACTGCGTCTTTTACCTGGGGAAATTGTCTCACCATCCGATCAACGTACTCGTCACCAAGTTGCAAGCGTACATTTCGTCCTCCTAGAAATGGTGGATTGCCGATGATCGCATCAGCTTTGGGCCACTCTGTGAACAGAGCATCGTCACAAACAATATTTTCATCCAGCGAATCTAACGGCAACGCAGGCTCAATCAACTCCAACCGGTCGATCGCCACCTTCCTGGCAATCATCAACGTCACCCGCGCCAACTCCACTGCAAACGGATTAATATCAATCCCAAAAAACTGTAGCGGCGTCACAAACCCCATCTGAATTTGATCTCTGGATGACCTTCGTTTGCCACGAATTTTCTCCAATAACTCCTGCTCAATTCGCTTTAATTCCTGATACGCCAAATACAAAAAATTCCCCGATCCACACGCCGGATCTAACACCCGATAATCCCGCAACTCCCCTTGCAGCGCCTCCAAATCCTTAATCGTGGACGCCTGCTCAATGCGCTCCTCCCAAAACCGCGAAATTGTCGGACGCACAATCTTCATAATGTCCGCCTCCGATGTGTAATGAATCCCCCGCGCGTGCCGTTCCTCCTGGTCGATCGCCGACTCAAAAATGCTGCCAAAAATCGCCGGGCGCACCATACTCCAATCCTCCAGCGCCACCACCTCCAAAATCTTCAGCTCCTCCTTCGTCAGCTCCAGCCCATCCACCGTAGAAAACAACCCACCATTGAAATAATCCACCCCCGCAAACCGCCCCGCCGCCGTAATCCCCGGCGCGTTCATCTCCCCAAAAAGCCCCCGCGAAATCACATCGTAAGAACTTTCGCCACCGACACAATCCTGCACACACCGCACAAACAAACTGTCCGGCAACAACCCCCGATCCTCCGCAAACATCGCCAAAACGCACTGCAACACAAACCGCTGCGCCATCAAATCCGCCTCAGCCCGCGACAGCTTTTGTTGCTTTTGCAGGCGATCGCGCAACACCGGATAAAGCTCCTTCCCCAACCGCCGAGCCGCCTTCTCCGTCACCTCCACCTGATTATTGCCAAACACCGATCGCCGTTCCCGAGGCAACATAAACCCAAACGCACTGGCACGATCCGGCAACTCCTCCAGCGTCACCCGCTCCAACGGCGTATCAATTTGAATATCAAAGTCGTAAACCCAAAACTCATCAAAGTTGCACAGCAGCACATAGCGCGGGCGATCAGGAACTGCCCGCTGCCAATACTCAAACGCCTGGGAATAATGCTTCGATAAATCCACCCCGCGCTTTTTCATCTCAATCAACACGCGCGGCTTCCAAACCAAATCCGCAAACCCCGTTTTCCCCTTCTTGCTCCCCTTCTTGATCCGCTTCTCGTAAACCGCCCCCGCCTCGATCGCCCCCTTGTGTCCAAATGCCCGAAAGAACCGATCCAAAAAAATCTGCGCCTCCCCCTTCTCATCCCCCGTGAGATGCCCCTGGCAAAACTTGCAAAATTCTGCGAGTCCCTGAGCAGAAGACGAATCAGTCATCACAAAAACTTATCCAACACATAAGTATGATCCTAGCACCCAAATTCCCGTTCCAAAGGTTGAACCAAAGGGCAAGACTGCATCCCTTGTAGATTGTCGAGGTTATTCCAGGAGAACGGCGCTTGGTGTTCTGCTGCCAGATATAAGTAGCGCTTAGCACGGGTTAACGCCACATAAAGTAGCCGATAATTTTCTGCCAGTTTCAATTGATTTGCCTCCCGCCAAGCCTCTTCCAACGCTGGCAAAACCTGCACCTCGGGGTTTTGGATATAGGTGCGCAACTGGGCGCGGATACATTCAGCTAGGTCGATTTCACCGAGGAAATTCGCAGGCAGCGGCGGATTTGGCTTGCCAGGGATATTGTTCGCCTGCAAAAACGGAATAAACACCGCGTCCCAATCCAGCCCCTTCGCCTTGTGCATGGTAATAATTGTGAGCTGCCCCGATCGCATATAGGCAGATTCGGCGGTCCCTTCCGCATCCACCGGCGTAAAGGTTTCGTTGGCAACCAGGGGCGACAGGTGCTGCAAAATTGTCCCCAGGCGTCCATCCCCTGCTCCCCGCTGGCGCAATTCGTCAATTAGTTTTTCCGCGGTGGCCAGCTCGGTGGGGTCATAGCCCAGGGTAAAGCACACAAAGGAAATCAGATTGTAGGGGGTTAGCGCCAGCCGGGCACGCAACAGGGCTGTGCAAATTTTTTGGGCTTGGCGGCGGCGATCGCTATGGCGCGGCTCCAACGGACTGGGATACAAAAATCCCTCGGGACGGCTGGCAAGGCGATCCAAATCCTGGCTTTCGATTAATTTGCGATCGCCCAGCACCTTAAGCGCCGCCTTGAGATTATCGGGGGAATGGGGACGTTCAATAAACCGCAGCAGCCGCAGCAGTTCGCCGGGCACGTGAGACTGGCGATCGCTGCGACCCACCTCGTAAACCGGGAGGCGATCGCCATAACGATCCTCAAAAGTTTCCGCCAAAAATCGCCCCTGATCATTAGTACGCACCAAAACCGCAGCGCTGTAGCTGGGATATTTCTTGAACAATCGCAACGCACGCCGGGCAATATTTTCCGCCGTGTCGTGGATGGTGTCGGGGCGATCGATTTCCAAACCGGGACCGAGGGGATCGGGGTTGGCATCGGGCTGCGGATCGTCCGATGCAACGGGATAAATGGTTTGGGGTAGAAATGGCAGGGCGATCGCCGGTTTAGGCTCGTCGTTGTAATACGCAGGATTGTCCTCGGCAAATTTCTGATTAATCCAGTTCAACGCAAAATTTGCCGCCTTGATGAGCACCTCGCTGCTGCGCCCCGACTGGTTCATCTCTGCTAAAGAATCGCGATCGCCGCAACGTTGGCAAAAGCGTCGAAAGAAAATCGGATCCGCAGGCGTAAACGTAGAATTAATCGCCTGGTTAGGGTCGCCCACCCGAATCAAATTCAAATCATCACCAGCAAAAGCCCCCCTTATTAAGGGGGGGTGGGGGGATCCCAAAGAATCGCCCCCTTTTCCAGAATCTTTGGTTAGCGCTTGAGTCTCTGAGGATCCCCCCTCGGTCCCCCCTTGGTAAGGTGGGAGGGTGGCGAGAATTGAGATTAGTCGATTTTGCAGCGGTGATGAATCCTGCGCCTCATCTTCGAACACGCCAAAAATCTGCGACTGCCATCGCGATCGCAACTGCGGATCTTCCAACACCCGCAGCGCTCCCAAAATCGCGTCGTCGTAATCCATCAAATTTCGCGATCGCAATAGCCGTTCGTATTCTTCATAAAGTCCAGCGGCGATCGCCAACCCGTCATAGGCAACAACAAAATCATCAACGCGCCCGGAATCCACCTTTAGCTGGGACAACTTGTATAGATCGTCCGGCAATAATCCTGAACTTTTCGCCTCGTGAATCGCCGTCAGCGCCATATTGGGCAACACTGCCGTGCGCAAAACCGACCATCGCCGCAGCCGCTCCGCCTCCTCCCCGTCAAAGCCATTGCCCTCGATCAACTGCTGAAACGCCATCGGATTGCGCTCAATCCACCGATCCACCGAATCGCGAATTAACCGATGATCCAGCGACGGCACCACCAACGATGCCTGGGGATCTAGCCCCGCCAAATCCCGCGATCGCCCCACAATTTGAAATGCCAAACCATGCAGCGTCGACACCATAAACCCCTGCACCGGCACGTTCAACTCCACCAGCGCCGCCCGAATTTTTTGCTTTAAATTTGCCGCTGCTGATCGTGTAAAGGTCACCACCACCAGCTTTTTGGCGGAATGTAATTGGAATTTGGCGATCGCCAACGCCGCCGCCCGCGCCATCCCCGTGGACTTCCCCGCCCCCGGCACCGCCGACACCGCCAAAGGCCCGCCCGTCCAATCCGCCATCGCCCGCTGTCCTGGGCGCAACGTAGCCCGCAGCGATCTCCACGCCTCAGTGTCCCAGGCAACCTTCTGATTTTCTGCCACTTTACTTGCCGCCCTGTCTGCCACCGCTTCACCCACCGTTACCCTTTCAGTCTGGCACTTTGTAAACCACAGTTCGTCAAGATGGCAGTCTGCCAATGGGATTCATACAATTGGAATACGGCGGCATCGTTATGGTCCCGCCAGGTAATTGCCGGTGAATGGGAGAGCAAATAGTGACGATTGACTCTGGAAAGGGCTCTGGAAAAATGGCTTGGAATCAGATGACACGGTGGATTAAGCGGGCGGCGCAGGTGGAAGCAGGACTGTTGGCGGGGCTGGCGATCGCTGGGCTATCCTTACCGGTGATCGCGGCTCCGTCTGATATGTACAAGCCCCAACCCCTTCCGGCGTCCAACAGCATTAGCGGCGAAATTACCGTTAACGACATTCCTACCGGCTCCGGCGGCTTTGCCCGGGACTATCGTATTTCTGCAAAGACGGGCGATCGCCTAGAAATTGAGCTAACGTCCGACGAATTCGACACCGTAGTGCTACTAATTGCCAACGACGGCACCACCCTGCTGGAAAACGATGATCGCGGCGACGGCAGCACCCATTCCCGCATTTTCACCAGTATTGAACAGGAGGGGGAATACACCATTCGCGTCCAGGCCTTTGGCAACTCCACCGGCGGCAAATTTGATCTGAAAGTCACCCGCCTTCGCGCTTTATAAGTCGATTCTTTCCTTCCCCATTTATGGCGAGAAAAAAGGCTGAAAGCGTTACTTGCCAACGCCTTCTCCAACGAAATAACTGAAGTCCGTAAGTGCATTACGGGCTTCTTTTCGACAGAAAGAATTAAATCACTCAGATAAAAACCAGAAGCACCCAAGGTTAAAAAATGCACCTCTAGATTTGTACTTTACTGATGGCAATTAACCCCTGCGTATAACTAGTACAGGAGTCCATCGCGGAAATATTACATGAAACCAGCAACAACAGATATGAAAGCACAACCCGTAGATGCTTCAACTGTGTCCTTAAGTCCTATAGTTACTGCCTTAACTGTAGATAACGGTTTCATTAATAGCGCTGGGGAAGCCTATGATAAGAATGGCACTTTTATCGACTTTCCGAGGGAATTAGGCAGTAAAAAGCGGAAAAATATTGATACCGGAAATGTCCAAAGGCGAGTCAAAAATAAAGAAGTTGTTTGTGTTGTTCATGAGTGCAGAAACTACTCTTACTTTCACTGGCTTCTTGAGACCTTACCGAAATTTGTTTTCCTAAGTAATCATCGCGATAAATTTGATCTTGGGAAAGCCTACTACCACTGCGGCCTGTGGGGAACGCCCTATCAAAGACAGGCGTTAAGGACATTGGGCTTTAATCGTTGGAATTTAATCGATGCCCGGCGTGTGCAGCTTGTCAGTGCCAAGAAAGTGACGGTGCTTAAGCTGGAGGAGAAACGGCGGGAACCCACAAAAGAACTGTGTCAAATGCTTAAAAATGCCTTTGTAAAGGCATCAGCCACCAGTCCTTCCCGAAGGATTTATCTAACCCGAAGAAACGTCAAATCTGGGCGACAAATTACGAATGAACCTGAGCTAGAGAACATCTTAGAAAACTCTGGGTTTGAGATTATTGATCCAGGGCAATTATCCTTCTCTCGCCAGGTCAAACTATTCAACGAATCTAACGTTATCGTCAGTCCCCACGGCGCAGCGCTAGCAAATATTGTGTTCTGCAATTCAGGCACAAAAATTATCGAGCTGTTTAACCATCAAAATATTTCCCTAGGCAGCCAATCCTACCCAAATATCTCTAAAGTTTGCGATTTTAACCTCACCCGACTGCCTGCCCAAAGTACCTCCGCAGACACTGACGATTATGTGGAGCGGTGCGATTTTACCGTTGATCTAGATGCTTTCCGTTCAGTATTAAACGAGGCGCTGTCTTGAAATTCACTGCCTTAAGCGCCTGATTGGAGACGGGAGCTTTGGTGCCAGGCGATTAGGGCGCTGTAAAGATGGTAGGCGGAATCGATAGAGTTTTCATGACGGCGCGACAGCAGTAAGTGGGACTTAATATCCAACAGTAAGTCGTCGCGATCACTGACGCTGGCGGCAAAGGTTTCAAACTGGTCGCGGGCGGGGATGTTAGGTAACTGCTGATCAAAAAAGCTAGTGACGGCGTTCCACTGGGTGCGGCGGGTGGGGCGTACCTGCTGGTGATTTTTTTCCTCCAGAAACGCCACCGGTACAAAATCCACCCCCTGATCAAATTCGTAGTGACTGTCTACCAATCGCAAAATGGTGTGGCGACTGCCCAAATGCACATCCATGATCTGGGCATAGTCCTGCATCTGTTCCCGGCGCATCAGCTTGCCGCGAGCATCCAGATCCACCACCGATGCAAATAGGGGTAAATCTCCGGTGGCGCGACTGGTCACTTCGTCCCAACTAAACTCAATGCGCCCCAACTGTCCCGATTCATTTTCACAAACCACAATTAGTTGAGGCTCCACCGCTTCCAGGTAGCGCACCTGAAAAACTTTGGTTTTCTGGATGGCGGGAATGGGCGCCACAAAGCAAGATAGCCCCGCCGCAGTTAGCTCCTGTGCATAAATTTGCAGTTCCGCCAGCGGTCCCAATCGATACACCCGCCACTCCCGCGACGGGATCTGTAGCCGAGCACTATAGGCATCTAAATCAAAAACCCGCGCCAACGCTTGAGCCGCCGCCTTGCGATCGCCCCCCTCCGGCAAAGGCTCCAGCACAAACATGGCGTTATTGCGCTGACTGCCCTGCCCCTTCGCTTGTTTTCTCGCTTCGTCAAGGGCGTCTTTACGGCGATCGCGATCCACCTTCTCCAAACGCTCCAGCCCCTGGCGCGCTAAGTTCAAAACTTTGGGATTTGGGGAAGACGTGTTTTGCAGCAGCTTTCGGTAAATGGGCTCAGCGATCGCCCGTTTCCCCGACAGTTCATGGAGCCGCGCCGCATAAACCTGCACCCAGGGATCATTGCCGTGGGATTGCAACAAAGGATTTAACAGGCGAGCGGCGGTGCGATATTCCTTCCGCTTAAACGCCGCAATCATCTGATCCAACCCTGGAGGACGTGCCATAGTTTTCGCTTACCCAGCCACAGAAGTACGCTTCCTCTGTTGTAGCAGCCCACAACGGGGCAGCGACATTGATATTAGGCCTTTGACATGACACTTGCGTGCTGCTGATACTGATCCATCGATTCCTTATACCGTTCTCTTTTTGCCTTTTCCTCAGGGAGAAAGGGCTGGGGGCTAAGGGCATTTGGCGATTTCCAACTTATGCAAAAGGTGGATTGTCGGGCTACAGTTTCACGGACTTTAGGGATTCGCGCGGGTCGTAGCTACGGGCTTCGCGCACTTTTTCGTAAGCTTCCCGCTCCGACTGGGAGATGGTTTTGGGCGACACAATTTGCAGGCGCACCACCTGATCACTGCGCTGACCGCCGGTTTTCACCCAGCCTTTACCCCGCAGCCGCAAGCACTGACCTGACTTCACCCCGGCGGGCACATTCACCGTCACCATTCCATCCGGGGTCGGCACATCGATTTTGGCGCCCAACACCGCCTCATCGGGGGCGATCGCCACCTCACACACCAAATTGTCCCCATCAAATTCAAAAAAGTCGTGGGGGCTTAGGCTCACCTTTAAATACAAATCTCCCCGCTGCCCAGAGTAACCATCAAACTGCCCCTTACCTCGCAGGCGGATTTTGCTGCCGGGCTTTGCTCCCGGCGGAATGCGTACGGTGATGGTAGAACCGCCCACGCTCAGGCGCTTTTGGGTACCATTAAAAGCTTCGCTGAAATTTAAAGTTAACGTAGCCTCGCGATCGCCACTGGACTTGGCATTACCCGCCGCACCGTTCCCAAAACTCCCATCAAACCCGGAAAAACCATTAAAGCCGCTCCCCCCGGCACCAGGGGGCGTGCGGTAGTTGTAACTGGTGCGAGGACCGGCACCGCTGGCACCGCCGGGTCCCCCAAATCGCCCTAACAGCTCGTTAATAAAGTCATCAAAGCTGTTGTAGCGCCCAAACTCAAAGTCATCAAAGCCACTACCCCCACCAGCGCGACCGCCCCAGGGAGCTCCCCCCACCCGATCTGCCTGTTGCCAATATTGTCCAAACTGGTCGTACTTTTTACGCTTGCTGCTGTCCGACAGCACCTCGTAGGCTTCATTAATTTCCTTAAACCGAGCCTCAGCAGCGCGATCGCCCGGATTCATATCGGGGTGGTATTTGCGAGCAAGGCGTCGGTAATTTTTCTTGATTTCATCAGCGCTGGCGGATTTCGACAGCCCGAGAATGGCGTAATAGTCCTTAAAGTCTGTGGCAGCCATTCCTATGAAACCTCTCTAAATGGTGAAGTGCCCTTGAAATGTTCCTAACTATCCACGGATGGGGATAGGGGTAAACGCTGTTTGGGTGAAGTTTGAAATATTGACCACAGGATAATAGGCCGTCTGGGGCGATCGCGAGGGGAAAAGTCCGAACCAACCCGATCATAATTCTTATAAGTTCTTCCCTTATGACCTCGATAGGGGGTTAATTCAGGATTTTTTAGGGATTTTTGCACAAGTATCTTTCTTCAGGGGTCTTCAACACCACTTTTTGGGGGCAAACACTGGGGGCAAACAATTATCTCAGGGCATCTCTTAAAGGCACTTACCACCCTTACCCCCCTTTTTCACCGAGGAGCTGTGGCTGTGGCATAAGAGCCGCCAGTGATTTTTAATTTGTGCAAGGAATTTTGGGCAGGAAATCCGTAGATTTTTGCCCAGCGTGTTTCTCTAAGCTTATTTTTTGGTTCAATTTCAAAAGGGTCTGCTATTATGCAGTTCGTAACGCAAAATTTGGCGTACCGCTGGAGAAGTGGCTGAGTGGTCGAAAGCGGTAGATTGCTAATCTATTGAGTGCTAATTAGGGCGCTCCGAGGGTTCGAATCCCTCCTTCTCCGTTGTTTATTAATTACTTTTGTTGATTATTTTTAGGTGCAGCCTTTTCGGGCTGTTCTGACTTCTGCGGACTCAATACTTCTGGGGTGCGGCGACACATAATGATATGCCCCGGTGCCCTTACCATGGTGCAAGTGGAATCGCGAGAGATTGAACGGCGATTCGCCATAACGCAGTTGTGTGGAGCAGACTATGAAAATTCGTAATACTGGACGGGCTTTGGCGGCGATCGCCTTAGCTGCAGGCGCGTTGGTGGGCTGTGAAGATCCGGCAGGTACCGGTGGCGCATCAGGAGGAGCCGACGGTTTAAAGTTGGGAGCCCTGTTGCCGGCCACGGGGGATCTATCGTCCATTGGACAGCCTATGTTAGAAGTGCTGCCCCTGCTTGTGGACCAGGTGAACGCTTGCGGTGGCGTTAATGGCAGTCCGGTGACGTTAATTACGGCGGACGACCAAACGGACCCCACCGCTGGCGCAGAAGGTATGACCAAGCTAACGGAAGTGGACGGTGTGGCCGGCGTGGTGGGCTCCTTTGCCAGCAGCGTTTCCATGGCCGGTGCCGATGTGGCTGCCCGCAACGAGGTGATGATGATTTCCCCCGGTAGCACCAGCCCCCTATTTACGGAACGGGCGGCTAATGGCGATTTCAAAGGATTTTGGGCACGCACCGCCCCCCCGGATACCTATCAGGCAGAGGCATTGGCCCAGTTGGCGAGCGATCGCGGTTTCAAGACCGTTGCCACCGTGGCTATTAATAACGACTATGGCATTGAATTTGAACAGCGCTTTATTGAGGCGTTTGAAAAGCTAGGAGGCACCGTTGTTAATGCCGATAATCCCACCCGCTACGACCCCAAAGCGGCCACCTTTACCACTGAAGCCAGCGCTGCCTTTGGTGAAAAGCCCGACGCCGTTGCAGCCATCCTCTATGTGGAAACTGGCGCGCTGTTGCTAAAGGCAGCCTACGAGCAGGGCTTGACCGAGGGCGTGCAAGTGATGCTAACGGACGGCGTCAAAACGGAAGAGTTTCCTACCCAGGTGGGTAAGGACGTGGACGGTAAGCCGATTATTGCTGGGGCGATCGGAACGGTTCCGGGAGCTGACGGTGTCGGTTTGGCAGCGTTGGAAAGGCTGATTGATGAAAAGCTGGGCAAAGCTCCCTCTGCTTTTGTGCCCCAAACCTGGGATGCCATGTCTCTACTCATGTTGGCGGCTCAGGCTGCTCAGGAAAATACCGGTGCCGGTATTCAGTCGAAGCTGCTGGACGTGGCTAATGGTCCCGGGGAAGAGGTTAATGATATTTGCGAAGGGCTTAAGCTGCTTCAAGAAGGGAAGGATATTAATTTCCAAGGGGCCAGCGGCAACGTGGATATCGATGAAAACGGAGATGTGGTGGGGAACTATGACGTATGGACCGTTCAGGATACGGGCGAAATCGACGTTACCGATAAGGTGGAGCTTCAAGGGGAATAGGGGCTGTCATCAATCAAATCTCAATTCCATCCCAAGGTCTTAACCTGCAAGGTATGCAGCCCCCAGCGTTCTTTCAAGCTGGGGGGCACTTCGATTAAGGGGAAGTGGGTAGAATTCCCACCAATCCTGCCCGATTAAAGGGGGGATCCGGATCCAAACTTCGTTTTTGCCACCCAATTCGTTTCTCTAGAGTTTGCGAAGAAGGGCATTGGGGAAGACTCTGAGATGTATTTGCAATTTAGGGTTGCACTTTCAAGGTACGGTGCCTATACTTATAAAACGCAACGCGGGGTAGAGCAGTCTGGTAGCTCGTCGGGCTCATAACCCGAAGGTCAGTGGTTCAAATCCGCTCCCCGCCACCAAATGAATAACAGAAGAGAGTCAGTTCACACAGAGCTGGCTCTTTTCTTTTGGGAACTGTAGGTGTCAATGCGCCTTGCGGTTGTTGATCTTGCTATCGCGTTTGTTGTTGCTATTAATGTTTTGTTCTTAATTCCTTAGTTATTTCCGCCTATATTATCCAAAGGGACTGACAGGCTTGTGACGTAAGGGTGGTAGGAGTTGCCCCTTGGCTAAGGTGACAGCGGAGAATTCGGGGAAAAGTAATGGGGAGCGATCGCCTCGCCATGGTTTGCTGTTGGTCAATCCCAAGTCTCGACGGGGGGCAGCGGCGCTGGGACCGGCGATCGCAAACTTAGAAGCCCAAGGACTTGAAGTTACCTTTCGCTCCAGCCGTAACCCTGAGGATTTACCGAATATTATCGAGCGCCACCGGGACCAGGTGGATTGCGTCATCGTAGGTGGCGGCGATGGGACATTAAATGCAGCACTGCCGGGACTCCTCAGCACCCAGCTACCGTTGGGAATTTTACCCTTGGGCACCGCCAATGACCTAGCTCGAACCTTAGGCATTCCCAATGATTTAAACGCTGCCTGTGATTTGATTTCCCAGGGACACCAGCATCGAATTGATGTGGGGCTGGCCAATAACCATCCTTTTTTTAACGTGGCAAGCCTGGGGCTCAGCGTGGACATTACCCAGCGTCTGACCCGCGCAGCGAAGAAACAGTGGGGGGTGCTGGCATATTTATGGTCGGCGATGCAAACGGTGCTCCACTCCCAACCGTTTCGAGCCACCATTGAAACGGAGGATGGAAAATTTCGGGTGCGCACCATCCAAATTGCGGTGGGCAATGGGCGATTCTATGGAGGTGGTATGGCGATCGCCTGGGATGCCACCATCGACGACGAGCGCCTGGATTTATACAGCCTAGAAACTCGCCACTGGTGGGACGTAGTGAACCTATTGCCGGCCCTGTATCGTGGTCAGCTTAATGAAGTTAACCAAGCCAGAACCTTAGAAGCAAGGTCCTTCCGGATTACCACCTCCCGCCCCCATTCAGTCAATACGGATGGGGAAATTAGCACCACCACGCCGGTTTTATTTGAGTTGCAGCCCCAGGCGATCACCGTTTTCACCCCGCTCCCGAAAGATGCCATTGGATTGGAGCCACCGCCCAAATCGATTTTGAAATAGTCGTTAGCTGGGGTTCAAATACTGGTGCTCAAATATTGGTGCTCAAATATCCGCCCCTAAGTAATGGCATTATCAGTTTTACCGAAAGCCAGCCGCAGCGCCGAGAGAATTAGCACCATCAAAAACATCGCCAGGCCGATGGTGCAGGCGTAGCTCATTTCTAAATTATTAAACGCCTGGTCATACAGGTAATACACCAGGGTTTTGGAGCTATTGCGCGGTCCCCCCTGGGTCATCACATACACTTCCTCGAACACCTTGGTGGCGGAAATCGCCGAAATGGTGGCCACCAAAAATAAATACGGACGCATAAATGGCAGGGTAATATCCCAGTGGCGCATCCAGCCGTCGGATCCGTCCAGCGCCGCCGCCTCATAAATATCGCCGGGAATAGACTGCAATCCCGCTAAATACACCACCATGTAATAGCCCAGCCCTTTCCACACCGTCACCGTCATCACGCTAAATAACGCCAAACCAGGACTGGTCAGCCAGGGAATTGCCTCTCCGCCCAGCCCCGTGATCCACTGGTTCAGCAGCCCGTCTTCCGCATAAACCCAGTTCCAGGCAATACCCGCCACCACCATAGAGACAATAACCGGCATGTAGTAGGCGGCGCGAAACCAGGACACACCCGCTAGTTTGCGGTTAACCAGAATGGCAATTCCCAAGGGTACAAAGGTCAAAATTGGCACCACGACAATAAGGTACAACACCGTTTGCCAGAGCACTTGCCAAAATACTGGGTCCTGCAATAGCCGCTCAAAGTTTGCCGTGCCCACCCAATCTGGCGGCTGGGTCAGGTCGTATTCATAGCGGGTGAAGCTAAGGTAAAACGCCTGGATTGCCGGGTAAAACACCGTCGCCGTCAGCACCAGTAACGCCGGCAGCAAAAATAAATACGGTGTCGCTTTAAGGAAAAAGGGACTCTCAAAAAAGCTACCTGGCAGGTTGCTTGAGGACCCTTCTTGTTTTTGTTGTTTTGGGGAGGTCGCGGTCACAAAAAACAGCCACAAAAAACGACAGGAACAGTACCTCCAAGGATACCGTTCTCTGCCGTTGGCGATGCTGCTGGCGATGTTGCTGGCGCAAGATGCTTATTCAGCCCTTTTTCCGCAGCATCTTTCCCCTTACTGATGTGTGCAGTTGGTTGTGTGTCGTTGGTGTGGTTTATTCCAGTACCCTATTTCACTCCTCTATTCCACGGGCGCTTCCGTCACCGGCTCTCCCACTGCATCGTTTAAGGCTTTCTTGGCAATTTTGGTGATGTACACCGTTACCGCCACCGTTGCCACTAGACCAATGCTATATAAAGCCCACTCTGCAGGCGATCGCTCCCGTCTAGCAAATACCGCCGCCAGCTCTCCGAAGGTGGATCCGATATAAACGTACATCACCGTTCCCGGCAACATTCCAATGGATGCCAGCACGTAGTCTTTTAAGGAAACGTCCGTTAAGCCGTAGAGATAATTAAGGACGTTAAACGGGAATACCGGAGACAGGCGAGTTAGCAAGACAATTTTTAAACCTTCCTTACCGACAGCGGTGTCGATCGCCGCAAAATTGTCGTTGCCTTCAATAAATTTGCCTTTAACCCAGTCCTGGGCAATATAGCGTCCCACTAAAAACGCCGCCGTCGCTCCGATGGTTGCTCCGATGAATACCACCACGGAGCCAAGAATCGGTCCAAATAAAAAGCCGGCGCCCAATGTTAGGGCCGACCCTGGAATAAAGGCGACGGTGGCCACGATGTAAACCAACATAAAGGCGATGGGTCCCACAGGTCCCAATCCTTCCACCCATTTCAATGCCCCTTCTAAGGCTCCAGCAATGCCGCCAGCTTCCGCAGCCGCCTCCTGGGCCCATGCCGCACCGCTGGGCCAAAGTATCGCTAGGGATAAACCGGCGATCGCCCACAGCGCCACTCGCCCCGCTGTCCGCCTTTGGAATACACCACGACCTATCATCGCAACGCTCACTTTTCAAAAGAACTGGGGGATGGACTGACTGGGAAAATTGCTACAGAAATCCATCGCCCGCAACTCTAGGTATAGCAGACGGATTTTCCGCTTCCCGTGGAGGGAAACCGCTCTTAACGGAATGGATCAAGTGGCGTAGCGAAACTCCCTAAGACGCCAAATATTCTCGAATCGAGCCTTTACGCTTGCGTAGCTTGGTTAATGCCTCGCGCTCAATTTGCCGCACCCGCTCTCGGCTAATGCTAAGGCGATCGCCAATTTTCGCTAGGGTCATAGTTTGCCCATTTTCCAAACCAAACCGTAGCGCCAATACTTCCTGCTGTTGGGGCGTTAGGTCGGCAATCATCCCATGGAGGTCACTTTTCAGGGAAGATTGGGTGGCAAAATCCTCCGGCGTAATGCCGTCATCTTCCAATAGCTCTCCCAGCTCCGTGTCCTGGTTATCACCGATGCGCAGGTCTAAAGACAGGGGCTGACGCGATCGCTCTAAATATTCACGAATTTGCTTCGGCGTTAGCCCCAGTTCGTCGCTAATCTCCTGCACACTGGGAGCCCGTCCCAGCTTTTGGGATAGGGTGCGCTGGGCTTTTTTTATTTTATTTAGCTTTTCCGTAATATGGATGGGTAGGCGAATAGTACGCCCTTTCTCGGCGATCGCCCGGGTAATAGCCTGACGGATCCACCAGTAAGCATAGGTGGAGAAACGATAACCTTTGGACGGGTCAAACTTTTCCACCCCCCGCTGCATACCGATGGTGCCTTCCTGAATCAGATCCAACAGATCCACATTGCGCTTAATGTATTTTTTTGCCACAGAAACAACCAGGCGCAGATTTGCCTCCACCATGCGACGCTTCGCCTTTCGCGCCCGTTCCAACTCACGCTTCAACTCCGGTTCTGAAAGCTCTGCCTTCTCCGCCCACGTCACTAAATCAGGCCTTTCCCCCGAATTTCCTTCTAACTCGTCCCGCAAGGCATACAGCTCGTTACCGCGCTGCACCCGTTTGCCCAACACAATTTCTTCCTCGTGAGTTAGCAGGTCTACGCGTCCAATCTCTTTGAGATAAGTGCGTACCAGGTCCGTTGATGCTCGATCCGTTTTCATCCTGCCTTACCTCCGATTTATGCGCTCTTATAAATCTGACCCCAATTGGGAGTGGGTATTATGAGAATCTATTTACTTATCTTAACTTTCAATGGAGCATTCGCCCTTCTAATTCAGACAAATTCTGAACTTTTTTTGAATTCAATATCGAGTTTTCTTGAATTTCTTCATATTTAACCTATGAAGATTTCGACTTCCCAATTGCATCGCCAGTAACAAAAGCGGGGATCGGAAAGAGCTCAGCGATCAACCGGGACAACCATAAAGACATCAATAAAAAGTCAGACCAATTGCTCATGGAGAACTTTCGGTCTGACTTTTTTTATGTATTTAGTTTTGCTAATTCCTAGCGGTAAAAGGTGAGTTGCTAATAACAACTTACGTTTGTCTTCAGCTAGTCATGCCCTTCAGCCATTTGTAGGAATTTCGGTAACTCTCAAGGGCTTTTCTCGGCCCTGGGGAAGAGATTCTAGTAGTCGAAGTCGCCGCCCATGCCGCCGGCAGCAGCAGCATCCTTAGGCTCGGGCTTGTCGACGACGATGCACTCGGTGGTTAGAACCATGGCGGCGATCGATGCAGCGTTTTGCAAAGCAGAACGGGTCACCTTAGCGGGATCCACTACACCAACAGCCAACATATCGGCGTACTCACCGCTGGCGGCGTTATAGCCAACGTTGAAGTCCTTTGCCATTACGTACTCAGCCACCACAGCGCCGTTCTGTCCAGCGTTCTCAGCGATGCGCTTCAGGGGAGACGTCAAGGCGCGGGCCACGATTTGAGCGCCGGTTAGCTCTTCGTCCACCAAGTTGGCGTTAGACCATTCGGTCAAACCGGGAGACAGGTGAGCCAAAGTGGTACCGCCACCGGGAACGATGCCCTCTTCAACAGCAGCCTTAGTGGCGTTGATGGCATCTTCCAGGCGTAGCTTGCGGTCCTTCATCTCGGTTTCGGTGGCAGCACCAACCTTGATGACTGCAACACCGCCGGCTAGCTTAGCCAAACGCTCTTGAAGCTTTTCCTTGTCGTAGGAAGACTCGGTTTCGTCCATCTGGCGACGGATTTGCTCGCAGCGTGCTTTCACGTCTGCCTCGTTACCGTCAGCAACGATGGTGGTGTTGTCCTTGGTGATGGTGACCCGGCGAGCTTGACCCATCATGTCCAGGGTGGCAGCATCTAGCTTCAGACCAGCGTCTTCGGTGATTAGCTGACCACCGGTTAGGACGGCGATGTCCTCTAGCATTGCCTTGCGGCGATCGCCAAAGCCAGGAGCTTTAACAGCAGCCACATTCAGCACACCGCGTAGACGGTTCACAACCAAAGTTGCCAATGCTTCCTTCTCGATATCCTCAGCGATGATCAACAGAGGCTTACCGGCGCGAGCCGCTTGCTCCAGCACAGGTACCAAGTCCTGTACTAAGCCGATCTTCTTGTCGGTTAGCAGGATGTAGGGGCTGTCTAGAACCGCTTCCATCCGCTCGGTGTCGGTGGCGAAGTAGGGAGAGATATAGCCCTTATCGAAGCGCATACCCTCGGTGACCTCCAGCTCGGTGGTCATGGATTTGCCTTCTTCCAAGGAAATAACGCCTTCCTTGCCCACTTTACTCATGGCGTTGGCAATCATGTCGCCCACTTCTTCGTCGTTACCGGCGGAGATGGATGCAACTTGGGAAATTGCTTTGGAGTCGCTTTCAGGAACTTCAGCAGCCTTGGCTTTGATTTGGTCGACCAAGTAAGCAGTCGCCTTCTCGATACCGCGCTTTAGGGCGATGGAGTTAGCACCGGCTGCGACGTTGCGCATGCCTTCCTTGACGATCGCATGGGCCAAAACCGTTGCAGTGGTGGTACCGTCACCGGCTGCGTCGTTGGTCTTGGAAGCTGCCTGACGAATCAAGGAAACGCCAGTGTTCTCCACGTGGTCTTCCAGCTCAATTTCTTTGGCGATGGTGACACCGTCATTGATGATTTGAGGGGCGCCGAACTTCTTCTCCAGTACAACGTTGCGACCCTTGGGACCTAGGGTTACTGCAACGGCTTCAGCCAAAATGTCCATGCCGGTCTCAAGGGCGCGGCGGGCATTTTCGTTATAGATAATCTTCTTTGCCATGGTTAATCGATGAATTTGCGAGGATTGTGTTCGATAATTTCTTGCAGGCGGTTCTGCAGGTGATACCTATTCAGGACTTGTATCGATGCCCTGAAGAAGGTCCTAGCCAACGATCGCCAAAATATCTTTCTCAGACAACAGAACGTAGTCCTCGTTGCCTAGCTTGATGTCGGTGCCAGCGTACTTGGAGTACAGAACCTGGTCGCCCACTTTCACTTCCAATCCCTGATAGCTGTCGCCTTCGCCACGCTTACCGGGGCCCACTGCGGAAACTTCGCCAACTTGGGGCTTTTCTTTAGCGGTGTCGGGCAACAGGATGCCGCCAGCGGTCTTTTCTTCAGAAGCGCTGACCTTTACAAAAACGCGATCGCCCAAGGGCTTAACGGTAGAAACGCTTAAAGATACGGCTGCCATTTATGAACCTTCTCCAAACTACAAAAACTGCGATTAACGGCTGACGGCAACAGGTTTAAGCGTCCTGTAACCGACAAAACCTGTGATTTAGATGATTTGAGAAGGCGTCAACACGGGGGTTTAGCACTCTCAATATCCGAGTGCTAATTTACTGGAGTTGAAATATTGGTGACAATCGCGTGAGCTGTACGGGTTACCGAACGGGCGGTGAACCAACGTTGTCAAGGGGGTTTCGGCAGATTTCTGTAAGTGGCCGGCGCAACAAGTTAGTTACGGATGGAAACCTAAGTTATGGATGGAAACCTAAATTATGGGTGGAAGAAGAACGATAGGGCGAGAACCACGTAGGCTGCAAGAAGCAACAATCCCTCCAGCCAGTTGGACTCGCCGTCGGAGCTGATGGAGTTGGCAATTAGGACCGACACAGCGATCGCCACAATTTCAAAGGGCTGAAAGTTTAAGTCCATAGGTTGCCCAAATGCCCAGCCCGCTAGCACCAAAACTGGCGCAACAAATAAAGCAATTTGCAAGCTGGAACCCACCGCCACAGACACGGACAAGTCCATTTTGTTTTTCATGGCTACGGTTACGGCGGTGGCATGTTCGGCGGCGTTGCCAATCACCGGCAGCAAAATAACCCCGGTAAATAGCTCGCTAAAGCCCAGTTGTTCTGTGGCTGTTTCTAAGGACGTAACTAAAAACTCTGACTCAAAGGCGACGGCAATTGTGGCTGCCAACAATACGCCAACCCACAGCCAAATGCTGCCTCCGTGTTCCTCTTCTTCTTCAATTTCTCCAGCGGCGATCGCCCCGTCTCCTTCTTTGTTGGCGATCGCTGCATCAAATAAATAAGTGTGGGTCTTCATGGAAAACAACAGGGTCATGGCGTACACCCCAATAAGCACCACCGCCACCGCTGTAGACAGCTCGCGGGATAGTTCGATGCCAATACCCGTGGACGTAAAGTTCATCGCCGTAGGCAACAGCAATGCAATGACCGCCAAGTTCATCGACGACGCATTAACCCTTGCCACCACCGGCTGGAACGTTTGGGACTTGTAGCGCAGCCCTCCCAGAAACATCGACAATCCCATTACCAGCAGCAAGTTGCCGATGATCGACCCTGCCAAGCTGGATTTAACAACGCCCAATAGCCCTTCCTTCAGGGCAATTAACGCCACAATCAACTCGGTGGCATTACCAAAGGTGGCATTTAACAGTCCCCCCAACGACGGACCAACTTTTGCCGCGATTTCTTCCGTCGCCGTTCCCATCCATGCAGCTAGGGGCACGATCGCCGCCGCCGCCGTTAGAAAAACCACTAACGAATCCCAATGCAACGTTTCGGCCGCAACGGAGATGGGGATGAAAACTAGCAGGAGCAGAAAAATTATGTCTTTAGCTTTCATGGGGTTGCCAAGCAGTTTTGTGCGGGTTGGGGCATTGAGATGCTTTATTGTGCCCTATTCCCAGTGACTACACGGGGCAAAATTCCTCGGCTAGAATATAAGAAATCAGTAACAGATATCATTGACTACTGATTCAGGTATGAGCCAAGTACACATCGAGAACGAAAAAACGACTTTGACAACCTATAAAACTGGCAAACCAAGGCTAGTCCTAAATCCTTGAAAAGTGAAGAATCAAACATAGCTAACTCTCTATCGACACTTAGTAGCTCGATGAAGAAGCTTGCTTCTACGGCGGTTTCTTCAATCCCCGAATTGCTGACTATTCTGCTGACAACATCGCTCGCTGTCATTGCTGTGCTGTCATTCTCCACAACATTGATGACAGCCTCCCTTATCGTTATTGTCCTTGTAATATCCCTGCTCGTGTACAACAAGAAGGAAAGCTTTGGTGAGGCTTCTTTTCCCCTTGTTGGTGGATTGCTGACAATACTGAGAGTTGACTGGACTATGAGCTTGTATTGGACATTTATGATTACGTGGGTTGCGTTCGCAATCTTTGCGTTCACCATCAGCGCGATTAAAATTCACACCAAAGTAGATGATTTATTGACAAGTGCAACCATAGCAATGGGACCGAAAACTGCCGCAGATGAAGAGTTGCGTAAGATGCTCAACAGACTTGTTTCACCAAGTGATTCAGGGCAGTTAAAGCCGACTCAGAGAGCTGAAATAATAGAGCGCCTTGCATACATGAAGCTATCCCCGTCTTTTTTCAAGTCCGCACTTGATGCAGTAGAGACACTTCATGTGATTACGAAGGTTGACCATGAAGCAATATCTACATTTGTGATGGACTTTATAAGCTTTTGTTCCATTACAAGCGAGAATCAAATTCCAGAATTGCTAGATAGGCTTTACTTGGCAATTCACAGTGTTCCTACTCCTCCAGCAAATTTCTTTAAGGATTTTCAATCGACCAGAAAGCTTCTTTTAACCAAGGAAATTTCGCCTGACGAATTCCTTGATAATCCCACTCTATTTCTTGAATCGTACTAACTCTGAGCAAACGACAATTGTTTAACTCAACATAAAAGTCAATCTTATTTACACCTGTCTCAAGTATTTTTGAAAAGCCTATTTTGAAGGCAGTAGGTAGTATAAGAGCATTGTGATGATTGACTAAGCAAGAGCGCAACAGAGATATGGCTGGACGAATGTTGTTGTCTCATAACTACAATTTGCTGGATGCTGCGGTGCCGCCGTTGGAGCGATCGCAGTTTGCCCAGGTTTTCGTGGACGGGTTTGCGGCGCGGGATGGAATTTCAGCGATGGCAATTGATCATCCCCACTGGTGTGTGGAGGTGAAGTTTGACGGCGACGATGCGGTGGCGGTGGGTCAGGCTTGTGCTGAGGTGCTGCTGGCGGTGCGGCGATCGCAGCGGGATGACGACACTTTGCCCTACGACACCTTGGTATTGGGCGGCATTAAGACTACGCCAGCCACCAGTGTTTCTCCCACTGCATTACAGACGGGAGACTGGGGTGTTGATATTGCGGAAACCGGTGAGGCAGCCTCTTTTCTGAACGCTATTAATTGGATGGCATTGACCGCCATGAAACCTGAAGAGCAGGTCTTTCAAATTGAGGCGATTCGCGGTGAGCTAAAGTAACGTCTCGCAGCGCCTTTTTAAACAGTTTGAGGCTTAAACGGCTTGAGGCGCTGGTGTGGGCAACCAGCTCTGGATCTGGGCGGCGGTAAATTCAGCTTGCTCGAGATGGGGCACATGTCCGCACTGGGGAACCCAGATTAGGGTGTTGTTGGGAAGAGTTTTAGCAAATTTCTGGGCGTTGGCGGTACCGAGGATGCGATCGCGATCGCCCCACAATACCAAAGCTGGCTGCTGAATTTTTCCAATGGCATCCCGCTGAATCGTATAGCCCCCTTGTTGGGTAAAAGAAATTAGCGCCTCACTCCATCGGGGCATGGTGACGTGGAGCGCACCGCATCGGTAGGCTTCCGGCGTTGCCCACTTTTGGGGGGCGAAATAAGCACGTTGACCAATGCCGTCGCGCACTTTGGGGTTGGACAGGAAGTTGGTGGCGAATTTGCCGATGGGATTAATCAAAAAACGACTAGCCAGGGGCTTGCCCACAAATCCGGCGCTGTCTAGCAACACCAATTTTTCCACTGCGTCGGGGTAGGTCACGGCAAAATCCTGGGCAACGGCTCCGCCCATGGATGCGCCGATTAAAAATAGCGATCGCCCCCCGATGACGTCCTGCCAAAACTGATGTAGGTGTGCCTTGATGATTGCCGCACTAAAGGTGAGATTTTCCGGACGCTCCGTAAATCCGAAGGTCAGTAAATCCACTGCCCACACTTCCCGACGCTCCGCCAGCAGAGGCAACAGTCGCCGGTACTCCATTAGGGAGCTGTCGAATCCGTGAATTAGCAGAATGGGGGGCTGATCCGTTGGCGTGCCTTGCTGGATGTAGCTGGTGGCGATCGCCCGTCCCCCCGACCCCAGGGGGACAGTTACCGTGACCCGCTGAATTTTCTGAGCGAAATCGATGGATTCGGCGTCGGTTAGGTCTTGGGCGGCAGCGGGCAAAAAGTCGGGAAACATGGAGAAAGACCTACGACTACGTGGTTCAGTGTACCGGTCCTACGCCGTTCAAGACCTTGTCCCCGAGCCGGTTGAACTGTCGCCCGCGCCGACCCCTCCCACCGTTCGTGCCACCCCTTTCTCCTCATGCGCTGTCCAGCTGCTGCTTCAGCTTCTGGCAGTCTACGGCGCACTCTTTTAGAACGTGCATGGCCAAACCGCCACCCGCCTCACCTCCTATCTCACTTTCCCGCAAAAGACCAAGTAGCAGGTGTTGGGGAGTCATCCGAGCTTGACCTTGCTGCTTTGCCTGTTCAGTGGCTAGCTCCACGACACGGTGGGCGCGGGGTGTAAAGGAAATTTTTGAGGGGATTTTTGTGTCAGAGGGGGTTCTGGGTAATTGAACGGTGTACTTAGCTAACAGTTTTCGCTTGAGATTTTTCAGATAAGAGGGGATTTTTTGATCCGCAACGTTGTGTTTAGCTAACAACTTTTGTATGAGATCTTGGGCAATAACGAAATCTACCCCCTGGTTATTCAGGGCTTGTGCCACTGAAGATGTTTCGACAGCTAGCAGCCCTAAAAGTAGCCCTTCTGTACCGAAGAAGTCGAGGTGTAGATCCTCCATACATTTCTGACCTTGAATCAACACTTCGCGGCTTTCCGGAGTGAAGGGATCCAACGAAAAATCCACCATGTCTTCTCGCACGGACAGTATCGCCATTGCCTTGAGGATGTAGTCGAATGTGGGGGCATCTAAGGCACCCAAGGTGGCGGCTTCAGCGCCTTCTTTCTGATACACCTGCATCAGTGCTTCATAGAGTTGCAGGTCACCATCCACTAGAGATAGCAGGGCATGACGAAACTGCGATGCCATGTGCCGCACCTCTGGATCGTTGAAGTCACGACCTTGGACCATGTGCGATCGCGCTTGATCTAACAGCCATTGGGTCTGCCCATCATTGTTCCCCTTATTCAATCGAGCTTCGAGTAAATCGTTTTGTTCTTGGGTCAAATATTGTTGAGTCATGGTGAGGTTCTCCATTATTTGCAAGAGATCGTCCACGGAAGCGACTCGGGAGGTTTGGAATTGTTGGGCGAGGGTGCTGAGCTTGGTAAAAAGCGACTGCGATACCGTCATCTGCTCTTGAAGTCGCGCCAAATGCAGGTCGATCACATTCGGTAGGGAGAAATCAGGATTCTCCAAACATTCGCGAATTTCCTTAAGTGAAAAATCCAACTGTCGTAACGACAAAATTTGTTGGAGCCTTGCGATGTCTGCTTCGCTATACAGTCGATACTCTGCTTCAGTGCGGTGCGAGGGTACTAGCAAGCCAATCTCGTCGTAGTACCTCAAAGTTCGAATAGATAATCCAGTCTGTTTTGCTAACTCCCCCACTTGTAAAAGTTTTGGCATAGGTTGCCCCGACTCCAATGTCCCGAAAATTTCGCTTGATGACTGAATGCTAAAGGGTGACGCAACGTGAGACTCAAGGGGCAGATTATAGAGCGCTGACAATTTACTTTCGTTGGGATAGACACGTAACATCCCACCACTAACATCCCACCACTCAATCCATCTACGCCTCAAGATATACGGTCCTGGTCTAACAACGCCCATGCACACTGACCTACTGACGGTTGATGTTCAAAACCTGAAGTTTCAGAACCGAAGGTATCGGTAGCGGCGTTGAGACGGTTGAATGGCTTTGTATGGACACTGTCAAACAAATATTGCGTAGCCCATCCACCCAATTGAAAAGGGGATTACACTGGAGGATTTTCTCTTCAATAAATAGTTGGCATCATGGTCAATAGCGTTCAAATTAAAACGCAGCTCACGCGAAAACATCCAAGCTTGCCGATATACGTAGTCGTCATATCGGATGGGGGTTTCCCACATTTTGTTCTGGACGCCACTGTTGTTCTATCTTCTTCTGGCGGCACTCAAAGATTCCGATTTTCGCCTTATGAGCCCCTACGGAATCTGGATGTCGCTATTCTGTTTAACCATCGCGATATCAGTCGTGTTTGACGTTCGGGGCGGATCGCATTCTTCACTCGTAGTGGTTAGAAAGAAGCACGGATTGGGATTCTCCGGTTACTTGATGGGAAAGACTCACAAGGCTGACGGGGTGACAAGAAGGCTAAAAGGCTTCCTGTATCTTCCTCTTAGCCCT
>CALGDE010000113.1 GCA_937883785.1 uncultured cyanobacterium | reverse complement strand
GATTCGATGGCTGATCACTTCCCATCATCTCTCAATCCTGCAACGCCCGAAGAATAAAACCAGGCTTATTCACACTCGTTTGCAGCGGCTTATGAGTTGGAGCAAGCTGATTACTTCTTTTTGATCGGCTAATTGATTGACTTGAAATTTGAGTAGCGTCTATCTTCTGGATGATTTAACATTTTTTAATTATTTAGCAGGCACCAAAAAAGTGATTTTTCAATTTTTTTTAATGCAAGTAGCAATGCCTGAGAGTGATTTAATGTGTTGTAACTTTATGAAGAAATAATAAAGAATTGTTTGAATTTGAGCTCGAGTTGGAACCAGGTTTGCTGTCGAGATCCTTTACGACATTCGCAAGGAACTCTAGCCTAAGCTAAGCCAACCGCGCTTTACAGCGTGTACTAGGCGGTCAATGGCAGCATGGTCGTCAGAGCTCAAATCACCATTGAGTAGAGCCGAACGCAGTTCCATGCGTTCATGCTCAGTGATCTTTCCAGAGTCCCAAACTTCCGAAAAAATCTCTCCAACGTTATTTCCGTCGACAGATGATAAATCAAATTGGAATGCCATTGTTTTCTCCTAAAAGTTGCCGGTTTTTATGTCGCGAAACCAAATAATCAAGACGCTTCTCTCGACATAAATAGTATCTACGAATCCACATCCTAAAACAGCGATCGCAGACTAATTTAATTACGATCGAAGTAAATTCTGAGGGTGATCAATGGTGTTGTAAATGGTGACCAATAAGTTGTTGGAAAGTGATTCAATAGACGACTCATTGTGATTCAAATCACGGGTGCAAGGTCCACGCCCCATGACAACTGGCTTCGCGGTTTGTAGCTCGAGATACAAAAAATCCCAGAAGCGGTTGAGGCGACTCTGGCTTCCGGGATTACAAGCAGATTTTCAGGGGAAATTGAAGGCTAACCTTCAGGTCTGTAAGGATTGGCGGAAGGGCGGGCGCCAAATTTCACATGGCGTATTCTGCACAGATTGTACGGCGGATCTTCCAGGAGAGCCGTGCTGCCGTCAGAGTACACGGCGCGAATGCGGTATTCACAGCCTCGGTTACGCAGTTCGGTGTAGTTTAGCTCCAGGTCGATGGAGTCACGGCTTTTAACGATGTCTGACCCCAGCAAATCCTGCCAATCATCAAGGCGGCGAGGGGAAATTGCCAACGAATAAATGCTTCGGCTGTAATCGTTTTGAAAGCGAATACGGACGGTGTCGTTTTCTGGCTGAGGATTGTCCCAATCAGCGATCGCCGGGGCAGCAAAACCGCCAACAATTGCAGCGGCGGCGGCAAACAGTCCTCCCAAAGCGAGATGGCGTTTCATAGTCATAGGTTAGAGTCCAGGTAGTTTGTGGGCAGTTATCTTGATCATTTGTTGTCGATAAATGGCGTCGCTATTGCGCTTCTGTCTATTTAAATCCCGCTTAGATGCTTTAAGGGGCGCTTAAAAGCTGCTGGATCTACTTAGCTGGTTACTTAGCTGGTACTTATGACGCTTAATTATGGCGCTTTATCTTTCAAGGCGATGCCCGATTACTTTAAATGGTATCCGCAGCGCTGTTAAGGCTCCAGTGGATCAAGCCCAATGGTTCAATAAATCAAGCTCAATAGGAGGTAAAGGCGCGGTTGCGGACGATGAAATTTCTACAGTTGCCTTCTCTGCCGCTTTGTCACCTTTGCGTCTTCTCTATCGTTTTCCCCAGTTTCTATGTCCCCTGCATTTCCTCAGCAATTAACCCAGGTATCCGCCGCGCGTAGTTTTGGGGGTTCCCAGCGAATTTACCAACATTGGTCGGCGGTGCTGCAATGTGAAATGTCTTTTGGAGTGTACCTGCCGCCGTTGTGGGAGACCAAGCCTTGTCCAGTGTTGTATTGGCTTAGTGGCTTAACTTGTACGGAACAAAATTTTGTTACGAAGGGTGGAGCGCAGTGGTATGCGGCTCGGTACGGCTGCATTTTGGTCGCGCCAGATACGAGTCCGCGAGGGTGCAATTTACCGGGGGAGGATAAGTCCTGGGATTTTGGGTCGGGGGCTGGTTTTTACGTTAATGCCACTGAGGATCCGTGGTCGCGCCATTATCGCATGTACGACTATGTTGTGTCGGAGTTGCCGGAGGCGATCGCCCAAAACTTCAATATTGTGTCTGAAAAGCAGGGAATTTTCGGCCATTCCATGGGGGGGCATGGGGCGTTGGTAATTGGGCTGCGTAATGGGGAGATGTTCCGCAGTATCTCGGCATTTGCCCCTATTGTGGCTCCCAGCTTAGTGCCCTGGGGAGAGAAGGCGTTTTCTGGATATTTGGGGAGCGATCGCAACACCTGGAATAAATACGACGCCACCACCCTAATTAAGCAGGGAGTAAGGGGTAGCGAGGCTCCCATACTTATCGACCAAGGCACTGACGATGGATTCTTGGAGAAGCAGCTACAGCCAGAAACGTTGGCGATCGCCTGTAAAGCGGCCAACTATCCCCTAGAACTGCGCTATCAGCAAGGCTACGACCACAGCTACTACTTCATTGTCACCTTTATCGGCGACCACTTTGCTCACCATGCCCGCAACTTGGAGTTAAAAACTCTCCCCGTTCCTCTATAGCCATAAAGCAAAAACTGATAAACACGAAACAGCCCCTGGCAAATAGCCAGAGGCTGTTTCTAAGCTCTTTTTAAGCTCTTAAGCGCCCATTAAGCCTGTGTGGGCGAAACACTTAAGCTTCTGCCGCTGCGTATACGCTGACTTTCTTGCCGCTGCGACCGCGACGCTCGAAAGTGACAGTGCCATCAATCAAAGCAAATAGGGTGTCATCTTTACCGCGACCCACGTTGTTGCCGGGATGGATTTTGGTGCCACGCTGACGAATCAAAATATTGCCAGCCCGCACCGCTTCACCGCCATAACGCTTAACGCCCAAGCGCTTAGCATTTGAGTCGCGACCGTTACGAGTACTACCGGTGCCTTTCTTATGAGCCATGGTTAACCTCTCTTACTTGGAATTGGTCAAAGAGCTAGTTGTTAAACAGCTAAACCCATTGATGCAAACAAAATTTTCTGAAGTAGTCAAAATTGTAGGGCAGCTGGCAAGTAAAAGCTTTCACTAACTTCACCCTGATCCCTACTTTTAACGTTTACTCCGCGTCAGAACTGGTGTCTTCGGCGGTCAAAGTCTTGCTGCCGAAGGCAATGGAGTCAATGGTGATGCGAGTTAGCTCCTGACGGTGACCCTGCTTTTTACGGGTCTTCTTCTTGGGCTGCATCTTATAAACAATGATTTTCTTGCCGCGCATATGACGGTCAACGGTGGCGGTGACCGTTGCACCTGCGATAGTGGGACGACCAATTTCTACAGCGTCCCCGTCGTTAACCAACAGCACCTGATCAAGGGTGATGGTGTCGCCTTCTTCAGCGGCGATGCGGTTAACGTCATAAAAGCGACCGGGCTCAATGCGTAGCTGAGTGCCGCTAGTTTCTACAATTGCGTATGCCATGATTCTTTGGAAGCTAAGTTTGCCGTACGGGCAGCCAGTGGGACCACGGGTTGCAAGCGTTGTCGCTGCTCACAGTGGCGCCTTAACATTTTTCGGAACCCGATCCGAGCAGATAGACCGTTCGTAAGGGTGTCACGATGGACAGGCGATCGCCAAAAACAAGTGAGACCTTGTATTTAGGGCTACATCTCTGCAAATGCAACCTAAAAAATTGCCTTACCGCTGTTTTTCAAGTTGGGCGTTTTTACCCAACGCTTCTAACAAGACGGCTCTTAATTCTGAATTTGTCGGTGCACTCTGTCAAGGAAAACGTTGAGTATTCACGTCAGAACATCCTTAAATGTCGTCTTAAAGATGGTGCTAAGCTGCTGTAAATACCGGCAACGTAGCGCCTAAGCGAGATTGACCCGCTCTAGAGCAAAGTTTAAAAGTATGACTTGGCTTCTAGGTTTAGGTTCTTGCCAACCATCCCAATTTTCTCGGCCCCATGGTGTTAAATTCTTTCTCCGCCCTCAAGGGTGCAGGCAGAAGCCTGTTGACTCTTGTCACCGTTGTATTGAGCAGCAGTGCTCTGACGGCTCCAGCGATCGCCAACACGCCCGAAGCCAACGCCCTAGCTCCTTCTTTAGAGGCGCTACGAAGCATTGCGCAGATCCCTGAGCTGCCCCCTCTCGCCGACGCTAGCCAGTATCTGCCTAATTCCCAAGAGGTGCACATTGTTTTGCGCCTTAAGGAACGGCGGGTCTATGTCTATAAGGGGGATGCGGTTGAAGCCAGTTTCCCTGTCGCGATCGGCAAAGCATCCACACCAACGCCAACAGGCACTTTTAAAGTGTTTCAACGTATTGAAAATCCGGTGTGGCAAAACCCTTGGACGGGGCAGATAACCCAGCCGGGTCCCAATAGCGCTTTGGGAGTGCGGTGGATTGGTTTCGCTGAAATGAGCAACGGAATTATTGGTTTCCACGGTACCCCGACGGTGAATTCCATCGGCAAGGCAGCGTCAAACGGTTGCGTGCGTATGTATAACCATGACGTGGTGAAGCTGTTTAACTACGTCACCATGGGCACCACTGTCACTGTTGAAAATTAGAGGCTCAGAACAGGGTCTAAGCCTTATGGTTCAGCGGACTCAGTTTGTTTCAATGGGCATTTTTTCACAGGGCTTATTCGCACGGGGTTTAGGGGCGATCGCCCTAGTGAGTGTGATGGCGACCGGGGCAACGGCCTCAGTTATGCCTAGCTCTGTGTCGCCAGCGCCCCAGCTGCCAACGTTGGGTACGGCAGGACACTATTTGCCCAAGGTGGAGCGGCGTTTGGTGCTGCGGCTAAGTGAGCGGCGGGTATATGTGTATCGTCGCGATCAGGTGGTGGCTAGTTATCCGGTGGCCATCGGGAGATCAGGTTGGGAAACGCCGACGGGAAAGTTTGAGGTAATGCAGCGGGTAAAGGAGCCGACCTGGCAACATCCTTTTACGGAAGCGATCGTACCTCCGGGTAAGGATAATCCTTTGGGGGCGCGGTGGATCGGCTTTTGGACCGACGGCACTAACTTTATTGGCTTTCACGGTACTCCCCATCCTGAGCTAATCGGGCAGGCGGTGTCCCACGGCTGTGTGCGCATGAAAAACGAGCATATCATTGCCCTTTTTGAGCAAGTGGAAGTGGGAATGGCAGTGGTGGTAGAGCCGTAATACGACGTGGTTAAGAAGCCAAGGAAATTAGAGACGAATTAAGGGTTTGAACAATTTGAATGGGGATAGTGGAGAAATAATTCTGCTGAAAAACTTCTTCTTGAATTGCCTCGATAAAAATTTTTGATTTAGCCCTAAAGTCGCTCGAATCTGACAATAAATCATCGTCCAAAAACAACAGCAAGTAGCCGTTATTTTGCTCTTGAAAATTAATTCCCTGTTCTTTCAGCGTGCCTAAACCTAAGCTCGAAATTTCTGGGTTAATTCCCAACTTATTCTGGATTTGATCGCGGTATATCTCCTCTCCAGACTCCACTAGATACTTCGCAATCCCCATAAATGTCACGTAGGTCTTTTGGGCTGAGTTGACCACATCTTGGGGCTGCCCGTCATAGGTTAGCGCCAGAGCACATTGATGGGCGATCGCCCGTTTAATCCAAGACTGCCAATCTTCCCAGCGCTGGGGACACAGGGGAACTTCCAATATTTCCTCAGAGCAGGTGGCGATCGCCTGGTGCCGATCCTTGTCAGACAAATTGCGCCAGTCGTAAACACGGATGGGCTCTAAAATTATCGCCGCCCGATCCGGTGACTGTTCAGCTTCAATAACGTTGAGGTCTAAGAGTCGCACCTCATATTGTTGTTTTTGAGCATTAAAATCAAGCTCCACCAAAGCATCACAGCGCCCGTCCGGCAGCTCATCTTTGTAATGCTCCCACCACAGTCCTGGGCATCCCGCTGGATTGCTGTCATCACACAGGTTGAACAGAGTGCGAATGTACTTTAGCTTTGTATTTTTCGAGTCTCTAATGTTGGCATTGTAAAAGTCCGAAAACCAGGCGTTTTTTATTAATAACTTAGGCTGAGGATTTCCCATGCCGCAGGGTTCCACTAGCTTGAGGTCTTGAAATAAGCTGTAGTCCAAATCAGCAACGGTAGCCGTAAGATCTGCCTGGCTTTCGAGATTGTTCTTTGCCAAGTTCGGATCATCGATAGCGTCCCGGCGCTGTCCCACATCATGGTTTAGTGCCCGAGTAAGCAGCTCAATATTTTTGGTTTTTAGCATTACCCCCGCCGCCATGGGATGCCCGCCATAGCGATGGAGTAAATGCCGGTGACGATGCAAAATTTGATAGAGATCCAATCCCGCTACGGACCGCGCCGAGCCCCGCGCCCACTCCCCATCAATGGTCAACAGCAGCACCGGGCATTCCCACCGCTGGGCAATTTTTCCCGCCACCAATCCCAAAACGCCCACCGCCCAGCCCGCTTGGGCTAACACCACCATATGGGTAGTGGAGCGATCAATATATGCCAGCTCTTGCTCAATATCCCAGGTTAACCGCCGCTCCAGCTCCTTACGGCGACTGTTGGCCAGCTCCGTTTCTGCCGCCAGTTTCTGGCATTCCGCTGGGTTAGTGCTGGTTAGCAACGCCACGCCAAATTGGGCATCGCCATGGATGCGGCTGATGGCGTTAATGCGGGGGCCGATACCAAAAGAAATATCCGTGGGGCGATCGCCCTGTCGCTTACAGGATGCCAATAGGTGCTGCAATCCTAGCCGCGAGGTTTTTTGTAACTGCTGAATTCCCCGCTGGGCTAGATAGCGACAGTCCCCCCGTAATTCCACCAGGTCTGCAATCAGCCCGATCGCTACCAGATCCAGCAAATTTTCCAAGGGCTGAGTGGGCACTTTGGGCAGGGCTTGATATAAGGCCTCCACCACCTTAAACGCCACTGCCACCCCCGATAACGTTGCCATGGGGTGGTTAGTAGGGAGCGATCGCGGATTGATCACTGCCAGTGCCGGAATATTGTCGGGAGGCAAGGTGTGATGGTCGGTGACAACTACGTCGACGCCCAATTCCTGTGCCAACGCTAGCTCCGTCAGGTTAGTGCTGCCGGTGTCGCAGGTGATGATCACCGTAATTCCCTGATCGGCCAGTGATCGCACTCCCGCCTCATTAAGCCCGTGGGATTCCGTTAGACGATTGGGAATGGTGTAGCTTAGGTGACTCTCGTCAAAAAATTCCTTTAATCCTTCACACAAAACCGCCGTTGCAGTCAGCCCGTCCGCGTCAAAATCGCCCCAAATAGCCACCTTTTCGCCGTTGTCTCGAGCTTGAATTAACCGTCGAACTGCCGTTGCGATCGCCGGTCCAAATTCATCAGCATTTGCCGCTTGGTAATGCTGGGGATCAAGAAATTGCAATAGCGCCGTTTCGTAATCCTCGCCGTCTTTAGCGGTCCATAATTCCCGCCGCTGCCAAAGAAGCTGCGCTGCAAAAGTGCCTGTTCCCTGGTAGCCGTGGCGGCTTTGCTTAAGCTTTTCCACTAAAAAGGACCGTACCCAGTGGATAAACTCCGGGGACGGTCCTGAGTTGGGCGATCGCCCCTTAGCCGCCATAGTTCCAGCCGGTGCTTTCCAAAATCAGCGGCTCACCTTCCCGATGAACACCAGCCCCCACCACCTCGCTAACAAAGACCGTGTGGTCTCCCTGGGGCACCGAGCCAATCACCTTACACTCCACGTAGCCCAAAGTGTCACTAACAATGGGGCATCCCGTTTCAGCGCCCAAATAAAACTCCACATCCTCAAACTTGTTGCCCACCCGGCGGCGCGGCTTAAAGAACGACGCGGCCAAATCCTTTTGTCCCGCCTCCAAAAAACTGAGGGCAAACACCTGGCTCGCCTCAATCATGGCGTGGGAAATCGACTCACGATTAACGCAATTCACCACTAACGGTGGCTTAAAAGAGCCCTGCATGACCCAGCTTGCGGTAAACGCATTCACGTCTTCGCCGCTTTCGTCGCGTGCCCCACAAATGTAAAGACCATGGGGGATCTTGCGCAACATTGTCTTTTTGGCTTTCTCGTCCAGCATTAAATAAAGTTCCTTGGCGATGACTATTTCCCTAGTTTGCCACGGTGCCTGACAACGGTATTGATGACGATTCCAACACCAATCGTGCCAATCCCTGATTCAAGTTCTAAAGGGTAGAAGAGGTTAGACGAAGCCCATTGAACCTGGGTTTGAAGATTGCAAAATCAAACCCAGGTTCAATTAGAATTGGTAAAGCAGTCAGTGAATATTCGATACGTAAAGTTTCAGCGGCAGTTGCGGAAAACCCACCAGAGAAATCAAACATCCAAGGAACCATTCGCCTTGTTATCATGTCCCTTGTTTGCAATAACGATTTGTAAAAGCTTTGGTTCTTCGGCTAGCTAATCACAGCCCCTCTTGCCCATGACCTGTCAGTCCCCTTCAAATCCGGTATCACTGTCTGTCAAGTTCATGGCGAGACCTTCCCTGTGGCTGGGAACCCTCGGGTTAGCGTTAACCACTGGACTGGCTGTTCCTGGGGTGATCGCCCAAGACGTCAGCCAAAACTCCAGCGGCGGAAGCAGCGGCGCAGCAGCCTTACAGGCCCCCCCCGCTCCCGTTGCCCCTCCCCGGGTAGCACCCCCCCAGGTGGCTCCCAGCACTCCAGTGGTAGCACCCCCTCGCGCTGTTCCTAACCCTCGTCCCAAGCGATCGCCTGCCCCCATCAATATTCCTAGCGCCCCTGTAGTCAACCCACCGAATATTCCTCCAACCACCGGCAGTGGCTTTATTGATCGCAGCAAGAACTTCGACTTAGGCGCCACCCAACCTGTTGGTGACGTGCAGTTCTCCACCCGCCAAGGGGGAAATCGAGGCGCGAAAACCGGCGGCGGAGCATTGGGGGCAGTCCCGTCGGGAGGCAGCCCGGCCACAAACTTGGGTCGCCTAGCCAGCGGAGCCCGTTCCCTGCCGGACGTTCCTACCGCTGTGCGCATTGGTCCGTTGTCAGTGAGCGCAAAAGGTATCGGCATTGGTAGCAACTTCTTTTTCCGTACAGAGCGCCCCAAAGGCATTGCTGGAAACAATGATCGTAGTTTCGTATTTCCCCTAAGCGTTCCCAGTGTTGTGAGTTCCACCTTTGGCTGGCGAACCCACCCCATCCTTGGCTATCGGCGATTTCACGCTGGTACCGACTTCGCCGCAGCCATGGGTACCCCTGTTACGGCAGTACTCTCGGGTAAGGTGACCTGGGCAAATTTCTTAGGAGGCTACGGACTAGCGGTGGCCCTTGAGCACAAAGATGGCACTCAAAAGACGCTTTACGGTCACCTGTCAGAGATTTTTGTCAAGCCTGGAGACTCCGTTAAGCAGGGAGATGTTATTGGTCGCGTGGGTAGCACCGGGCTATCCACTGGTCCTCACCTGCACCTAGAAGTACGTGAATTTCGCAATGGCGGCTGGGTAGCCCTTGACCCCGGCAAGTTTCTAGAGTCCGCAGGGGCTCCAATACCAGCCACGGAAGAGGATAAAAATAAAAATCCTTTTGAGTTGATGATGACTCGACTGATTGCCGCAATGGAAGAGTCCCATCGGGGACAGTACGACGGAGAAGATTTAGAACAGCTAAAAACTGCCGATAAGGAAGCTGTAGATCGCACTGGTGGTCAAGATAATAACTTCAAGCTGCCCGCTCCTGGGCAAGACGATCGCATTTATTCTGGCGATTCATCAGAGGGCGATCGCGATAATCCAGTTAAATCCCAGCCCCTGCGTCGTCCCCGAATCGATCCCCAGTAGGGATTAATTTTTACCGGGAATCTACCGGGAGAAAGAACGGCGACGTGACTTAAAACAGTCAATTAGTGGGCAGTGATACATGGGCAGGGGTGGCTAAAGATGCCAGAGGAAAATTTACAAGATTCCGTCACTGGTGAACGGGTTTTGATTTTGGGCTGCGGCTATGTGGGCACGGTCATTGCCCAACGGTGGCGTGAAGCCGGGCTCACTGTCACTGCCACCACCACCAGCGCCGAGCGAGTTCCTCAGTTGGCGGCGATCGCCCATCGAGTGCTGGTTTTAGACGCGACGGAACCGGAAAAGCTACGGGAGGCCCTAGAAGGTCAGGACACAGTACTGATGGCGATCGGCGCCAAAGGACCGACAGATTATCGCCATGCTTATTTAGAAAGTGCGAGATCTCTCGTTGCGGCTATTCCTGAGTTTCCAACTATTCGCCAGATCATTTACACCAGTAGCTACTCTGCCTACGGTGACTATGGCGGTGACTGGGTTACCGAGGACACCCCTTTAAATCCCACCACTCCCAATGGAAAAATTCTTGCAGAAGCCGAGCAAACGATTCTCAGCCTGAATACGCAAAATTTCAATGAGACGGATCAAAAGCCGGTCGGAGCCACTTCCTGCGTCTTGCGATTGGGAGGTATCTGCGGTCCTGGTCGAGAGGTAACCAAAATCCTGAGCCGTGCCGCCGGCATGACACGACCGGGAGACGGCATGGGCTGGGCCCACTGGACTCACCTTGATGATGTGGTGGGGGCGATCGCCTGGATTCAACAGCAGCGCTTGTCAGGCATATTCAACGTTGTGCAGACGGAGCCAATTCTGCAAAAAGAGCTCTTTGAAAAAGCCCTTACTAAAGCCAACTTACCGGGCGTGACTTGGGACCCCAGTGCAACCAGCCCTAAAAGCTATAACGTTCGCGTATCTAATCGCCGTCTCCGTGACTCTGGCTACATTATGAAATATCCTACAGTGCCAATCTAAAGGTTGAACCAAGCTGAGAGTTTGGCGTAAAAGCTAGTTTTAAAGTCACTTCTTAGAATTTTGTTAGAAGGCAGAACGTCATAAATTCTTGACAGCTTTTCCTGTGGATCTGTGTATTTTGACCGATAATAGCGGTCGGAGTTGGGGACGTTAACTTGATTTTAGAGACAGAAACTTCGGACATTAATTTAAAGTCTAATGAGCCCCTGGAAACTGCCTTTGGAAGCGCCACAAACCAAAGCTTTTCTAGACAACTGCTTTGTCCTCTCTGTCTTGTTTTTTTAACGCCCATTTATTTCAATCGTATTTAGACACTATCCCTATGTCTTCCGTTGCTAAGACCATTAAGCTCAAGTCTAAGTTTCAGGTAACTGACTGTAGTCAAGTACAGTTCAGTGACACCCAAACTATCGACCTAAGGCAACTAAAAAAGCTATTTAATTCAACGGCTTTTTGGGCAAAGGATCGATCTTTAGAGGATCTCAATAAAGCCCTTCACCATAGCAACCCAGTTATTTCCGCTTGGCATGGGGATCACTTAATCGGCTTTGCTAGGGGTACTTCAGATTGGGTATATCGCGCCACAATTTGGGATGTGGTGGTGGATACAAGGTACCAAGGTGCAGGGATTGGTCGAAAGCTAATTCATACTCTTTTAGGTCATCCCGCGATCGCAAAAGTGGAACGGGTGTACTTAATGACAACCCAACAGCAAGAGTTTTATAAGCGCATTGGTTTTGAGGTGAATCCATCAACAACGATGCTGCTTTTAAATCAGCCTGCCGTTGTCACTCCCTGTGCAGAATTTGCGACCCAAGTGGTTTCATCCACATCTTCAACTGTTCCCGTCGATTAACCAAAACCACGCTAATCAACGTTAAAAGCACCCCTGAACCTTGAACGGAAGTCAACGACTCTGAGAGTAATACCCCTCCGAAAAATAATGCAAAAACAGGGGTTAAAAAGGTCAGAGAACTAAGGCTTGTTAAGTTGCCCTTTGCAGCGAGGAAAAAGAATAAGCCATAGGCGATTGCGCCGCCGAAAACCGCTGTGTAGACTAGCCCAACCCAATCACTGACGGTTAGAGCATTCCACTGGTTGGTTTCTAGCCCCGCTGATAAAGCAAACAACGGTAATCCTCCAAGCACCATATGAAAGCCCGTCGCCATCAACGGATCTGCGTAGCGACTAATCGTCCGCATCATTACCGTGCCCACGGCCATTGCGATCGCCGCTAGGAGCATCCACCATTCGCCGCTACTCCAGATCCGCCCAACAATATCGAGGACCTCTTCCCAACTGACTGTCGTGGCTGAAAAGCCAGAACCCATTCCCTGAAGCTTCTCCATCCAAAACTCTGACGTAACCAGACTCTGGATCCAAGAATCAGGCAAACCAATGACGCTAATGCCCACCAGCCCGATCACCAACCCTAACCACCCCCAAAAACCAACAACCTCTCCGTAAAGCCACCGCGCCAACACTGCTACAGCAAGGGGCTGGGAATCGATCATCACAGACCCCAACCCAGCGCTGGTTAAAGTCAGTCCTTGAGCCAGAAAACCTTGAAACAGGGCAGCATCCACCAACGCAAATCCTAAAATCCAGGCCCATGCCTGCCAGGTAATTGGAGCTGGACGACGCAACCCATAGGACACAATCAGTACAAGCAAACCTGCAGGCACAAGGCGCGTGCCCGCCACAAAGAACGGGGTCGTATGAGCCAACGCCCCTTTCATGGCCACCATTGCCGTTCCCCAGAAGAAAAACGGCAACACTAATATCACTGGCGAGTTAACTAATTCGTCCCATGAAAAAGAAGGTTTTTCCAAGGGTTCCTGGGCAGAGTCTTTCTCGATTACAGAAGCATTAGCCGACTCTTTGTTGGACTGACGGGTCATGAGCAAGAAAATGCTTTGAGGATGATTGTTTCATTGTGACAGAATATTAAGCCCTTTTCTGTGCATGTGTTGCAGACTCCGCTGAGCTAAGGGGAACTATCCCTTACTTGTAAAGCCGCTACTTGTAAAACCGTGATAAAACTTGAGGCTTGACACCACAAAAGTACAGCGTAATTAGACACCAATTACGTAACGTACACTGCACAATACCTTCTCGTTCCCAGCGCCGCGCCGACGTAGAAACTGGGTCTGATAAAAAACAAATTTTCATGTTTTGTTTTTTTAGTAACCGCATCAATGTGACATCTTCCATAATCGGTATATTTTCAAATCCTCCGACCGCTTCAAATATTTCTCGACGAATAAAAATTCCCTGGTCGCCATAGGGAATCCGAGTAATTCGCGATCGCCACGACGAGATCTTACTAATAACGGTGAATATCCACTGAGGCGATTCGATGGCTAAATCAAATGCTCCTGCAACAATTTCATTGGACTGGTTTAACTTAAAAAGAATTTTTTCCAGTGCCCGTGGAGGGAGCTTCGTATCCACATGCAAAAACAGGAGAATGGGGGCGATCGCTTTTTTTGCACCACAGTTCATTTGGTTTCCCCGTCCTTTCTCAGAAATTACGCAGTGGGTAGGCACCAAAATACTGGCATTTGTAGATTGTAAAAAAGGCTCGATGACTTTTAATGTTGAACCTTCGTAGTCCCCATCAACAACAATGATTTCATAAGAGACTTCTTCAGTTGCGCTATATAAATTCTTCAGTGCGTCCTCAATTTTGTCCGCTTCTCGCCACACAGGAACAATGACAGAAAGAAGAGGTTTACTAAGAGGCATCACGGCAATTAATGAAGCGGTACTGCTAATTTAAACCCTTTTCATAACACTATCGAAAACAGGCGCCGCTGAATTGAGCCAGGAAAAAAGCTCGCGTACTGGCACTGGCACTTCCCCCTATCTTGGATAACGCGAATACGGGACAAGGAGGATCCATGGAGTACGACCATCAACGGCGTACCCCATCATTTCTCATCTCTGCAGTGCCAACGTTTTGAAGCAGCGGGTAAAAATGTCCGACGGGTCCCTGCCCGCTGCCGATCGCTAGGGAATGTTTTAGGGCGTTGGTTACGTAATTTTTAGCTTCCTTCGCTGCCGTTAATGGATCTAGCCCTCTGGCTAGGTTGGCGGCGATCGCTGCTGCCAAAGTACAGCCGGTACCGTGGGTGTGGGGCGTATTCACTAGCTCTGTGCGTAACACGGTGCATTCTCCCGACGAGCTATCCATCCACAGATCCATACCCTGTAAATCCTCTGCCAGCCCGCCTCCTTTAACAACCACATACTGCGGTCCCATATCCAGGATTTTTGCTGCCGCCGCCTTCATATCTTCAAGGGACTTCAGGGGCATCCCCGCCAAAAGCTGAGCTTCGTAAACATTGGGGGTGGTTATCAACGCCCTTGGCAACAAACAGTCGCACAGGGTTTCCATTGCGGCTTGGTCAATTAGCTGAGCGCCAGTGCGAGACACCATCACCGGATCCACCACCAATTGCTTAATCTGCCAGTGTTGTAACCGATCCGCCACCGTTTCAATAATGGCAGCGTTCAGCAACATGCCGGTTTTTGCCCCATCAACGCCAATATCATCCACCACCGCATCAATTTGAGCAGCAACGCTCTCCGGGGACAATGCATCTACACGATTTACACCGAGGGTATTTTGGGCGGTGATACAGGTGACCGCACTCATGCCATGAACGCGGTGCATCGCGAAGGTGCGCAAGTCTGCTTGCAGTCCAGCACCGCCTCCGCTATCGGAACCGGCAATGGTCAAAGCAGTGGGCACCGATCCCCTTGCCATAGTTTTTTCCTATAACTTTTCCCTATAAACTGTCAAAAACTAACGTCCGGTATTGGGGTTATTACGTCGCCGCTGAAGAAATTCGGGAATATCTAAACCATCGCTAGGGGGGCGATCGCCCGTTGGCGCTGCGGGCATGGTAGGCGTTGTGGAGGGCTGGGACGGGAAGTTGGGGGAAACGGGGGAAGTGCGAGGGGAGGTTGATGCCGCCTGCACGCTACCCACTGTGGCAGAAGCTTCACCAGAAAAGCCGGTGGCAATAACCGTGATGCGAATTTCTCCCTGGAGACGATCATCTAACACTGCGCCAAAAATAATATTGGCGTTGGGATCCACCACTTCATAAATGGCCTCCGCCGCTGAATTGACCTCATGGAGAGTTAAGTCAGATCCACCAGTAATATTTAATACAACGCCTTGGGCACCTTCAATGGAAGATTCCAGTAGCGGCGATGAAATCGCGGCATTAGCGGCATCACGCGATCGCGACTTGCCGGAGCCAATGCCGATGCCCATTAGCGCCGATCCTGCATCCGCCATCACAGCCTTGACGTCAGCGAAATCCACATTTACCAAGCCGGGAATCATAATAATGTCGGAAATCCCCTGGACGCCCTGGCGTAATACATCGTCGGCGTAACGAAACGCCTCTTGCACCGGCGTTTGCTCAGGAATTGCCGCTAGCAGACGATCATTAGGAATCACAATTAGCGTGTCCACATGCTCCTGGAGCTCAGCGATGCCTTGATCAGCTTGAGTGGTGCGGCGGCGTCCTTCAAACTTAAAAGGGCGAGTCACCACAGCAACGGTCAACGCCCCCTGCTCTTTTGCCACTTCCGCCACAACGGGAGCCGCACCAGTACCAGTACCGCCGCCCATCCCTGCGGTAATAAAGACTAAATCTGACCCTTCCAACGCTGCCGCAATTTCTTCGCGGGATTCTTCCGCTGCTTCTCGTCCCACGGTGCGCTCACCGCCAGCACCCAACCCTTTGGTTAGTTTCTGCCCAATTTGCAGTTGCTGGGGCGTAGAAGATTGAACCAACGTTTGGGCGTCGGTATTGATGGACCAAAACTCAATACCGGACAAGTCACTGGCAATCATGCGATTTACTGCATTACCGCCGCCGCCACCGACGCCAATTACTTTTATTCGTGCAATGTTACTGGGCACAGTGTCGCTACCTTGTGAATGAGCATCGGGACTGGCTCCGTTGGCACTGGCCCCTTCCCCGAAATACGAGCTGTGGCTATTAGAGGCCGCAGAGTTAGAGCTGTATTGCGCTGATGATGCGTTTGAACTGGATTGAGCTAGCCGGGAAGGTCGCTTAGAGGTCATGGCTAATTCAGTTTTATTAATTGCTCTAATAAATGAAGTTATCTTAGATGCCCCTTGCAGCACATAGGGCGCTCTATGCGTTGCTGTGCATGAGGATTCCCAGCGGCCAAGCCCAGGCTTTAACTTTAGTCAAAGATAGGGTAAGTTGCCTGAAAACACAACGGCACCGCGCAGGGCTTGTGTGGACAAGAGAGAGTACTTTGAACCGTTGTGGCATCGGTATTGCAGCCAGAAAAATTGCAACTCTGGCTTGTCAACTTTTAACCTGTCAATCTAAAAACGACAACTGGGGTGACTATCCGATAATGTAAGCCCCACAAAAATCCATAGGGGCATGTGGATTGACAAGTGTAATAAGTGTCTCGAATGTCTGGGTGTGTGACTCGGTAACGCCTGTTTGAAGCGTGCCCATTTGAAGACGTTTGTTGCAAGGTGTATTAAGAAACAGTCGAAGTTTCCCTAGGAACTGTCACCACCTAAATCTCGAGTTTAAGAGTCAGAGGGGGTGCGGTCCTGAATGAGGTGTCTTGCGAGCATGGGTACTTTGCGCTGTATGGGACTTCTGGCGCTTAGTTGGTGAAACGCTTTAATTGTTTTGGGTGATCGGCGATCGCCTCTAGTTCGACTTTTTAGCGGGCTGGTCTCCTTTAGTTTGAATAAGGGGAGCCTCGGGATCACGGAGATCAATGTAGTCCAAGGTGTTTGGAGGAACTTGATCAACAAGGTTTCGTAAATTAGCCAGTTGGCTGAGTTGGTCGTTGAAGTTGGTGTCAAAAAGACCAAGGTAAACGGTGCCCAACTCGGTTTGTAGGATTAAGTTGTCGGCGTTTTGCCATTGAACCGCAGAAATACGCACAGGGGCAAGATTGATTTGGCGATATAAAGCTGACCATTGTTGAGCTAGCTGATCGCCCGAAATGGTCACTTTTAACGGGGGGAGCGATCGCCCATTTTGTCCCTGCTGATAGCGAGAAATTTCAATCCACTTTCCTTCCTCGTCCACCAGCCCCACGGTACTTGTGGATTGCGCCCGTTCCAGGGGCGCATCTGCTGGGGTGGCGTTTGCGGAGCTGGTATCACTGGCAGGAGCGGTTAATTGGACCACCGCCACGGGCTGTAGCTCCTGCACCTGCACAATTAACCCCGGCGGCAGCAGTTGGCGCGTAACCGTCACTTCGTCGATGGGGGCGCGAGCTTTTAGGCTATCGGCGATGTTGTCCGGGTCTAGCCGCCACAGGGACTGAGGATAGGTTAATCCCAATAGCTGTCGAATTTCTGCGTCGTTAAAGCGCGTGTTGCCCTCAATGGCAATTTGCTCCGGCGATCGCACCACCCAAACGGGGGCAGAAATCAACCAGCCGGCGGTGGCTAGTAGGGCGATCGCCCCCAAAGACTGCCATCCGCCCCACACAAACCGTACGGACCGCTGCCGTTTTAGTTGCGATCGGCGTTGGGCAAGGCGCTCCCGCGACACTGACTGCATCGGCGTTTCCCTGTGCTTAGGTCGCCGCTCCACTGTTCTTCGTCTTGCTGCCGTACGCCTTGTCATCGTTTAGCACCGCTCCTTGTGCGTTCGAAGTTCGCTCATATGTCTTTACTAACGATGGTTTGTTTCAGAGTATCAGGACTACCTAGATTTCTTCTCAAATAAAGTTAATACAGAACAAAGTGTGAAAAAAATGCGTTGTGATGAACACAACAGCCAAGAACGGTCTTCGTCTTACCGCCACTGTAGGGGGCTACAGCCTGGGTCCAAAGCCCGGAGTGCAATGGTAAGCTCTCCAACAGTTAAAGGTGATATTTGACAGATCAAACCGATAGGTCAAATACACCATCATCGAAACTCTTCTCCTGCTTAAACGTCCTTAAGCGCAGAGTTTCTGAAGCACTTTTCTAGAAAAAATTTGGAAAAAGCGAGCGGTTTTTTCAGAAAAAACTTTTTATTCAAGCTTTATTTGCTCGCTGTTTTACCGATTATTTAGTTACGTCCCAGTTGATCCCTCGAAGTTGATCCCTCGAACTATGCCTTTGGATTTATCGCGCTTTTTTAAAGCTTGCAACCCGGCAAAGACTCTGGATATGAGCGTGCCGGAAGACCAAAAGTATTACATTGACTTTGCGCCGGTTCGAGGGGGAAAAATTATTGAAGAGCTAAAGCGCACCATTGCTCGCATTTCCCCTGATGACCCCACTTGCCAGCTTTTTACGGGACATATTGGCTGCGGTAAATCCACTGAACTTTTGCGTTTGAAATCAGAGCTGGAAGCGGAAAATTTCCACGTTGTTTATTTTGAATCCAGCCAAGATTTAGATATGGCAGACGTGGATGTTAGTGATATTTTGCTGGCAATTACCCACCAGGTCAGTGAAAACCTGGAAAAATCCGACGTCAAATTAAAGCCCGGTTACTTCACCAATTTATTTACCGAAGTGGCTGACTTTCTACAAACTCCCATTGAATTTGGGGGTGAGGCGGAGCTTTCGGTGGGGATCGCTAAACTGACGGCAAAAACTCAAGACAATCCGAAGTTACGCAATCAGTTGCGACAGTATTTGGAACCTCGGGCTGAAAGTATTCTTAAAGCGATTAATGAAGAGGTGTTGAAAAAAGCCCGCCAGCAGCTAATCGACAAAAAAGGGAAGCGAGGGCTGGTGGTAATTGTGGACAATTTGGACCGGGTGGACAATCGGGCAATGCCGTCAGGGCGGACCCAGCCGGAGTATTTGTTTGTGGATCGGGGGGCTCAGCTTCGGCGCCTAGATTGCCATGTGGTGTACACGATTCCCTTGGCGCTGCTGTTTTCTGATGAATATGAGTCCTTAAAAAATCGCCTGGGGGGTGGAGTTGCGCCCAAGGTTCTGCCGATGATCCCGGTGACGGACCGCCTGGGAAATGGTTTTGATCAGGGGATGGAGCTGTTGCGTCAGGCGATTTTGGCGCGAGCGTTTCCTGATGTGCCAGCGGCAGAGCGATCGCAAATCACTGCGGAAGTGTTTGATGCGCCCGAAACCCTGGATCGCCTATGTCAGGTAAGTGGTGGTCATCCCCGTACCTTGTTGGGATTGCTCTACCGGTGCTTGCAGCAAGAGGATCCCCCCTTTAACCGCACTAGTTTGGAACATGCCGTTAAGGACTATCGCGACGATTTAATTTTGTCCATTGACGACAATGAGTGGGAACTGCTGCTGCAGGTGGCTCAAGGTCAGGGAATGAAGGGGGAAGACAGCTATCAGGCGCTGCTGCGAAGTATGTTGATTTACGAATATCGCGACGGCGATGGGCGATGGTTTGGACTAAATCCTGCCCTCCAGGAAACGGAACGTTTTCGCCAATGGCAGGCTAGCCAACTGGGCAGCGGCGGCGCATTATAGGTGTATAAGAAGACACATTTTGCGATGGGTTAGTGGCGGATTCGCGACGATAATTCACGAATTTGTTGGGCGGTGGCGGATTAGCTGCTTGCGAAGAAGTAACGATTCCCTAGGACTTGTCTATGTCCTTAGGTATTTGTGTTAAGAATAGAATCCAGGTAGCTTGGTCTTAATGGAACCAATTTTGTTTGATGGTTTCTAGAAATAGACCGAGAATTTACTGAGAACGATGAGCGAGATGGCTGGCGCGTTTTATCGCTGGGTTTGATGACTCAGTGTGATGAGTGCCCTGGGGTTGTTGAAGCGCTCCTGACTTAAGCGTTTGGCTTAGACGTTCTCAACTGTAATTAGCGTAGACATTTGTCTCCCCTATGAGCTCCTATTTACTGTCCAACTCAGCAGCATCTAATTCCAGGCTGTCTGGGGCGACATTGACTCCCTCAGCGGAGACGTTCACTGAGCCCCATGTCGGCGAAGATACCCAGCGAAAGGCGCGGAATTGGCTGCTACGGACAATTCGAAATCAAAGTGGTGAATTTGCGTTGATCATTGTCCTGTGCAACAGCACGACGGTACAGCGAGATCAAATTTCACGACTGCGCTATTCCTGTTCGGGTAATTTACCGGAGCTGGAGCTATCTCCCTCCTCGAAAACCCTGTGTTCTACGATTCGCAGCCATCGGTCTGTGCTCAATCCAGGGCATACTCAGGCTTTGATGGTTACTGGGTTGGAGCAGGTGGAAGATTTAGATGATTTGCTGGCGGCCACAAATAATGCGGTCAATGCACTGGTGCGTCAGGTGCCTTATCCACTGGTGCTGTGGATGAACAATCGAGTATTTCGACGGCTGGTGCGCTGTGCCCCAGATCTAGCCAACCGAGCCCCCGCCGCAATTCGCTTTCAAGATTAAATTTGCTTTCAAGATTAAAAGAAGTCACAGGCGGGAAAACCTAAGGTTTGGCCTATTAGGTTTTGGCTCCCTGGGCTTTGGCTCGTTGGTCCTAATAAAGTACCACTGAGCGAATGGTTTTACCTTTGTGCATTAAGTCAAAGGCGGTATTGATATTTTCAAGGGGCATGGTTTTGGAGACAAAGGGATCCACCTTGATTTCCCCTGACAGGTAGCGGTCCACATAGCCAGGCAGTTGCGATCGCCCCTTAACGCCACCAAAAGCTGTACCACGCCACACACGACCGGTCACTAGCTGAAACGGGCGGGTGCTAATTTCCTGACCGGAGCCGGCGACGCCTACAATAATCGATTCGCCCCAGCCCTTGTGGCAGCATTCAAGGGCCGCCCGCATTAGCTCCACATTGCCGACACATTCAAAGGAGTAGTCCACTCCACCGTCCGTTAAATCGGCGATCGCCCCTTGAATAGGACCGTCCAGCTCCTTGGGATTAATGGTATCGGTGGCCCCCAGTTGTTTAGCAAGGGTGAACTTATCGGGGTTAATATCAATGGCAATAATTCGCTCCGCTTTAGCCATCACGGCCCCTTGCACTACGCTAAGCCCAACGCCTCCAAGCCCAAAGACGGCCACGGACGACCCCGGTTCCACTTTGGCAGTGTTTAACACTGCGCCGATGCCGGTGGTGATGCCGCATCCTAGGAGACAAGCTTTATCAAGAGGAGCTTCCGGGTTGATTTTGGCGATCGCAATTTCCGGCAACACCGTATATTCACTGAACGTGCTGGTGCCCATATAGTGATAAATCGTCTCGCCGCGCACCTTAAAACGACTGGTGCCGTTGGGCATGAGCCCTTTGCCCTGGGTGGCACGAATGGCTTGGCATAGATTGGTTTTTCCCGAACGGCAGAATTTACAGGACTTACACTCAGGGACATATAGGGGAATCACGTGATCCCCAGGTTTGACGGTGGTGACACCACTGCCCACCGCCTCCACCACGCCGCCGCCTTCGTGTCCCAAAATTGTGGGGAATAGCCCTTCAGGATCCTTGCCCGACAGGGTGTAAGCGTCCGTATGGCACACGCCAGTGGCCACCAATCGCACCAGCACTTCGCTGTCCTGGGGACCATCCAGCTCCACCTCTTCAATGGCGAGGGGTTTGCCCGCTTCCCAAGCAATGGCGGCACGGGTTTTCATTGGCTTGTCTCCCTGGATAGCAACACGGCAAATAACAACACAGCGCTGCTAAAAACACTGTTCATCGCAGCGCTATGTTGAGGCAATGCTAACTGCTCCCGACGGGAATTGTTTCAGTAGAAATGAGTAGAAAATTGGAAATGAACAAAGGTTTGTAACGGCGATCGCCCAGGGGCAAAGGCACAGAAAAGGGTTTGATAAAATTTGAGCCGAAAGATCTTGTAAGGAAAGGATCCCTATGACCATCAATCTTCAACTGCAACGGGCTTTGGCGATGGGCCAAACCTTGAAGGTAATTAGCGGTTTGAATAATTTTGACGCGGCACGGGTAACGGCTGTGGTCAAGGCGGCGGAAGTGGGGGGAGCAACTTTTGTGGATATTGCGGCAGATCCAGAGCTGGTGCGCCAGTGCAAGGCTTTGGTGCAGCTACCGCTATGTGTCTCGGCGGTGGAGCCAGAGAAGTTTGTCTCGGCGGTGGATGCTGGCGCAGACCTAGTTGAAATTGGTAATTTTGACAGCTTCTATGCCCAGGGCATTCGGTTTGAGGCGGACGAAGTGTTGGCGATGACTCGCGAGACTCGCCGTTTACTGCCGGATATTACGTTGTCGGTGACGGTGCCCCATATTTTGACGTTGGATCAGCAGGTGACGTTAGCGGAGGCATTGGTGGCGGCCGGGGCCGATATTATTCAAACGGAGGGGGGAACCAGCAGCGCTCCATCCCATGGTGGCGTGTTGGGATTGATTGAAAAAGCGGCTCCCACTTTGGCGGCGGCGGCGGAAATTTCCCGGGCGGTGTCGGTGCCTGTGCTGTGTGCTTCGGGCATTTCTAGTGTGACGGCTCCCATGGCGATCGCAGCAGGGGCCGCGGGCATTGGCGTTGGCTCGGCTATTAATAAGTTGGATAACGAAGTGGCTATGGTGGCGGCGGTGCGGGCGATCGTTGAAAGCCTGAATTCTGTAACTCGGGTCCCTGCAAAAGTGTCTTAGCTCCATGGCATAAGCACGTTAGGGTGTGTGGTTCTTGAGTAGCGAAGTTTTGCTTGGTCAGGAACACACACCCTTTTTGACGGAAACAAATATGGTTGTTCGACAAAAAACAGGACAATTTTGAGCCACGTAACCGAACGGGTCATGTAACTGAATGGGTCATGTGACTGAAGCTGAATCCGCACTATTGGCTTTGCCAAACCTTCGCGAACGATACCCCTCAGTGCTCGCTGATTGTTCTATTAATTCAAGAGCCGACCGTAGATACTGAGATTCTAAGAGCGGTGCATTTTACCCACCCTTCGGGATTTCTGAACGGCGTCGCCATTGAACATTGCTTTCTTAGGGGGCGTCGTTATTTTGTGGCATTATTCTGCGGCATTTGCTTGAAGGTGGCGACGGAGGACCTGGCTTAGGGTATCGGCAGCCAAGGTCAATGCAAATAGGGCAATCAAAGCGCTGGCTAACCCGGCGTAGTGGAAGCTACTGAGGGCTTCGGCAATAATTCGTCCCAGTCCGCCAGCTCCCACCAACCCAACGACGATGGTTGCCCGTAGACACACTTCCCAACGGTATAAGATGTAGCCCAAAAACTGGGGCAGGGTTTGGGGTAAGACGCCGTAGAAAAATATGGCTGTGGCGCTGGCTCCGGTGTGGCGCAGTGCCTGGATAGGGCGTTGGTCGATATTGTCTACCACTTCGGCCATCAGTCGTCCCAGAACACCCATGTTGTGGATGCCTAGAGCGATCGCCCCAGGCAAGATTCCAGGAAACAGCACGAATAAACAGAGCAGCGCCCACACTGGCTCCGGCACCGCCCGTTCTACGAGCAAAAATCCTCGCACTGCGATGGTGCGTGCCCTCGGCAAAATTGAACTAGCGAAGTTAGAGGTGTCATTTTGCCCCAGCTTTTGGCTACCCAGGAACGCGAAACAGACGCCCCCAAGTCCAGCAATTGCGATCGCCACCACGGACATCAGCATCGTATCTAGCATCACTTCTCCTGCCTCTTGCCAGGCAGTGCCTAGCGTTAGCCAATCTGGCGGCCAGGCAGCGACTAATAAATTGCCCAAGCGGCTATAGGTTACCGGCGACAGCAGTTTTCCGTAGTCTGCGCCCACCCAAATAAAGGACGTGGTGATAACCACAGCGGCGATCGCCCCATATCCAATACTGTTGAAAGGAATTTTGGATCTAAATTTGGAGCGAGAAACCACATTAGTTTGTCGCCGGGTTAGGGCTGCGGACCAAAAGTCCCCCATTGCCGTGAGCAAAAATAAGGCTCCCAATAGCGTCCAAAGCTGTTCGTAGCGCAGGGACTGTAGGCTAAGTCGTATTTGATACCCCAGTCCCCCAGCTCCGATGATGCCTAACACCGCTGCTGAGCGGATAGCGCAGTCGAAACGATAAAGTCCGTAGGATAAAAGATCCCCAGACACTGCCGGTAAAATTCCATACACAAATGCGGCGATGGGCTTAGCCCCCCCACAGCGCAATGCTTCAAAACTGTGGCGCGGCACCTCGTCCATGAGTTCGGAAAATACCTTTGCGGCGATCGCTCCAAAGGGAATGGCGATCGCCACAATGCCTACCAGAGAATCTAGCCCAAATAGCTCCACACATAGCAATCCCCATAGGGCTTCGTGGAGCGATCGCGGCACCGTCAATCCCGTACGCACGGCTCGCGACAGCCACCAACTCCACCGGGGAGCAATGGCTTGCCACCACACCTCTGACGCCACCACGCCAAACCCAAATCCCAAACCCAGGCTAGTAACTGTGCCGCAAATTGCAAAAGCTAACGTTTGCAGAGTAGAAACGGTTGTTAATTGCAAAAAAGAAGTACTTAGATCTGGCGTTTTTGCCGCCACCCAAAATCCCCAAAACTGATTAAAGCCGCCTACATTTAACCAAGGTTGATCGGGAGTAATTGATAGGGCGATCGCCACCACCACAATTACGACTAAACCTACCAGCCAAAATAACGTTTTACCGTTGGGATTAACAGAATATAAATATGATCTTTTCTGCGTCTTTAAACCAAACACCCTGTCAGTCAACCTAGTTAGTAAATCTAGTCAGTGAACCCTAAATTTTAAGCCTTATAACTGTTCAGGAATCTCTACCGGATTAAGATGATCAGCAGACAAAATTGTTTGCACCTCTGCACCGCCATAGTGCCATCCTTGACCATAAAGTTTTAGATCAGGGGCTACTTCATTTTTGATACTCATCAATTTGTATTCAATATCGGCAGTTTCAATAAACTCGGCGATCGCTGAAATTTCCAAGGTACTCGCCATATCCAACATGGCTCGGACAATAGCTTGACTGCAGGGATCAGTCAAAATATGACGCATAAAACTTCCGTCAATTTTAATGAAATCAGGTCTGAATTTTTGCAGATATAGAAACGAACTGTACCCCGTGCCAAAGTCATCTAAACCGATACAACAACCCAGTTCAGACAACCCTTTTAAGATAGATTGTCCTGACTCCGCCTGTAGGGCAATTTGCTCAGTAACTTCTAAGTGCAACTGATGGGGAGGAGCCTGGGTTTCCTGCAATAAATCCGCAATAAATCTAACAATTGAAGGATCCGATAAGCTAGCGCCAGACAAGTTAATTGCGTGACAAGTTTTAGGGTATTTTGCCTGTAGTCTAATTGCCTCAGCCACCACCCAACGGTCCAATCGTTTCATTAATTCTGGATGACGGGCAACAGCATTAATAAATGCACCTGCTGAAACGATATTGCCATTGTCATTGAGGCGCATCAACACTTCCACCATAGGGGAGGCATCGCTGTCAGTGGGCATAGGCACAATGGGCTGACAAGCTAACACCAATTCGTTCTCTTCTAGCGCCACCTCAATACGTCGTCGCCAGTCAGCTTCCTGACGCTGTTCTTTTAGAAGGGGGCTAGAAGTGGGCATAATATAAACCTGATTTCGCCCTCGGAGTTTTGCCTGGCGAACGGCTTCATTAGCAATGACTAATAACTGTGATCCCTCAAGAATTCGGGTGTCTTCTAAATCCACCAATCCCACCGACGCACTACCCGTGAAAATGACATTTTTTCGAGATACTCGAATACTGGTAATAAAAGCTAAACAAGCTTCAGTTTGTAACTGGGCATCATTAATATCGCCGGGAAATAAAATCCCAAATTCATCACCACTAATGCGCGCAATAATCACCCCTTCAACGGCCATATTTAAGGCGTAGCTAACGCCTGTCAGCATCTCATCGCCAGCGGCATGTCCCAAGGTTTCATTAAGCTCGCGGAAATAGTCTAAGTCCAGAAGTCCTAAGGTGTAGCGCTCTTCTTTCTTGACCATTGTTTCCAGGGCGCTAATAAATCCTTTGCGATTCAATAGTCCCGTTAGATGGTCGTATTCTAAGTGATATTGAATTTGTTCCTGCTGGTGGCGGATTTTCCGTTGTAGCCGCACATGATCACTCCAGTCAGCAATTGAAACCAGAACGTGTTCATTAGTGGTGCAGGCTCGCGTTCTTAAATACCGCGTTTCTACTTCTTGTTTACCTGAGTAAGTGTAGCGCCAGTTATAGCTTTTAGCTTCGCCCGATTGAACGGTGTTTATACATAGCTTAAACACCCCTATAAATTGCTTATTTCTCTTGCAAAATTCCTTTAGGCTACAGCCAATTAAATCCTGTAAATCACAGCTCAAAAGTTCAGTGGTTTGATGGTTTGCCTGGGTACAAACTAAATCCACAAGCTGGCCATTTTCCTCTAACACTGGCGTTAAGACTAACCAACCATTGAAAGAGGCTTCTAGGAAACCTTGTCCAAGCGATCGCCCTTTCATAGCTTTAGCAATCGCTCCCACTTACTGCATTAATCCACTTGTGCAAAAACATAGTCAAACTTGAGCTTATAGTCTGTTGCTCAAAAACATAGGCTCGGTAACAAATCCTTGAATAAGTTTTTTGGTGAATTTCTTAAGTAGAAATTGCGTAGAAAGTTCACAAGTTAGAAAAGCGTACCAGGGCAGGTTATCGACAGGATCCAGTAGCTTGATGCAGTGGGAAGTACACGCCTTTCGAAACAAAAGGCGCTACGGACTGAAACCCTCGCAGCTATTGACTTTGAAATGTAAAGGGTGGCAACCCATAATAAACTCCTAACGCGCAGCCCCCAAGCAGCGAAATCGACACCCTTCGCAGCATTTACATCCCAACACTGTTTTAGGCGTTATCTGCCACTTCTACCCCAGTTGTACCTTAGCTACAAGGCACATTGCGACTTTTAAGGCAGGGTAACGGACTGAAGAATAATTTATACCTTATTCTCCGTATTTTCTGTCCATTTATTTAACTATCCGGAGCGATCACCCAAAACCGCTCGTAAATTTACTATTTTCGATACCTATAAACAGCACTCCATCAAATGCCTGAAAACCAGAGGCGATATCAACATACATACTGAAACAAGTTAGACAATCTAGCGCCTCATACATCTAGATTTTTGAGTTGATCAAAACTTAACTTGTTAAGCTCCCAAAATCCTAGAGCCCTGGACTTATAAGAACACAAAAACATGAGATTTTAAGTTTTCTAAAGTCTGACAACCTGGATGTGTCAGTGGCTAAAATTACAGCAGTTTAGTTTTTTGGGAATATGACAAACCAAAAAGGGGACAAGAAGAGTAAGGTTACGAATTTATTTAGTGAGCAAGATATTGCCACCAATGAAGGGGCTAGCGATGGGGAGGGTGAAGCTGCTGGACTGCCTATTCCATTGCCGAAGCCACCGACCGCTAGGGGAGCCAAGTTGCGACGGTCAACTTTTCAATTGCGAAACAGTACAGTTGATGACCTAGATCGGTTTCACCTAGAGTTGCAGTTGGCTTTGGGCAAGCAAAATGCTCCTTATAAGGAGGTGTTGGTAGAGGCGGCGATCGTATATTTCCTCGATAGTGCCCGGGCTAATCCCAGCGAGTGGCTTGATGTTTTGCTGGAGTGGCAACAAATGCGGCGATCGCGATAACGGGCAGCGTCAAAGCCACAAAAAATAACAGCCGAAGTACATATCTAGGGGCTGTCATCATTCAATCTCAAAGCCAAAAGTCACAAGGGTTTTAGCCCCTAGCGTTTTTGGTGTTGAAACGGCGTTAACTTGCCACTGCGTAAGACTTGTGGCGCTCAATTGATGGCACGCTCTAACTTCGGCCGTTATTCGTTGTGTCTTAAATATTGCTGCCTTGAGCGCTGGCCTGGTGCAATGGTACTCAAGGAAAATAATTGTGAATGATATTACTTAGGCTGCTCTAAGGTGCAGCGATTTAGCTTTGAAAAGAGGACTAGACAGGAAGGACTAAAAACGGTTGTCAAAACCCACTCAACTCAGGGAAATCGGTCATGATGACTGGCGGGATATTTGTACGATATGTCCTGACTGGGCAGCGGACTGTAATGAAACTAGAAGTCGAAAAGTTTGTTTGCAGTAAGGCTGAGCCATCAAAGTACGCAGCCTTCCCTCATCTTCTATTGACAGTAAGCCTGTGGAGAAGACTCGCTTTAATAGGGTTTGCAATGGCACCGAAGCGTCGTTAGATCGGTTAACTGACGAAGCTTCGGCAGATGGGGAAGCAGTGGAAACGCTGCTGGTGGTTAAAGGGCGCCTGACAAAAGGCCCTATTCGTGCACTTGGTGAGGTGGGACGAGGTGGCGCGCAAATTTGTAGGTCCATATTATTGCTCCTGATTCAAATAGGGATTTAAACCGTGTCAGCGGACAGAGTCTTAAGGAGCGAGTTTGAGGGAGCATAACTGATGAATTTGAACACTCTATGATGCGTCATCAATTCTTGTGCATTGTGAAGTAGCAATACCGCGCTTCGTTGAGTAAAAACGAAAGATGCGAATCCATTCACTAGAGAGTTTGGAGTTTAATTGATAACAGCTCCTAAAAGAGGCACAGAAGATTAACCTTGATTTCCCCATTGCACAAATGGCATTTGGGAAGTTTGAGTGAGGGGTGACACCCCCTAGCTAGATTTTCATTCAGTAGATGCTTTGATCCGGTCATTTGCCAATCTTAAAGAGTTATCCCTAAGATGCGGTGTTCCAAATGGACGAAAAACGGTAGTGCTTATGGGTTACTAGATGAATATTGTCTACAAACGGTTCCATCGCAGAGAAAAGTAACAGCGCAAAATTGCGATCGCCATTCAAACGTCATCAATAAACGCAAGATTAGTAATATAATCTTGCGTTTTAAGGGCGAAATAGGTAAAAGAAGAGATCTTGGAGCAGAAGTTTGGGGGCGAAAATCAAAGGTGCGTACTAAAAAGTCAGGACAAAAGGAGGTAGGGCAAAGAAAACGGGATTTGCGGCGGCGGTTTCTATCTTGGCGTTGTCAATTGTCCGTGGACCAGTGGCAGCATTTAAGCCAGAAGTTGTGCGATCGCCTAAAAAGCCAATTAAGCTCCCACCCCCAACTAAAAACAGCCACAACCCTATTGGTTTACCAAAGCCACCGCCAGGAACCCGATCTGAAAGTGATGTGGAATGAACCAGTTTGGGCTAAATCAAAAATTTGGGGACTTCCACGCTGCATTAAAGAGCGCCCGTCTGATAGGAAACCCACTCGACTGAGCTGGCATCAATGGGATCCGACGCAGCCTTTGGTGGATGGTGTCTATGGCTTGAAGGAGCCGGATTCGAGGTGGAACGTTTTAAGGCCGGAGCAGGTGGATTTAATCTTGGTGCCAATGGTGGCGGGCGATCGCCTGGGATATCGCCTGGGCTATGGGGGAGGATTTTATGATCGCCTCTTCGACCAAGCCCAATGGCGTTCCATTCCTAAAGTGGGCATTACTTTTGATTCTCTATTGGTAGATCGCCTGCCCCACGATCCATGGGATTGCCCTCTAGATGCTATTTGTACAGAGCAGCAGTGGCTAGGGCGTGTCATCAATTAACCCCCCAGAAGCTTACACAGTGGGCAGTGCCTAGTAAAGCAGACAGTCTAGGGAATGCAATCTTCGCCGCTAAAGGCTTTGACGTTCAAATGATGACAGCTCCTAGATATTTCCCCCAAGGCGTCTGTGCTCTAGGGGATAAATATAGGCAATAAATATATGGAGTGAATTATCAGAAAATGGGCGATCCGACAATTACCATCACCGTTAAATTATTCGCCGCATTCCAGGAAGCCTACGACGTGCCAGAACTGGAGCGAACCGTGGCGGCGGGCACAACAGTGGGAGATATATTTGATCAGATCTTGGCGGAAAAACCGGAGCTGGAACGGTGGCGATCGCTCACTCGCTTTGGGGTCAACCTTCAATTTGTGCCGCCGGAAACCGTGCTACAGCCGGGCGATGAATTGGTGGCCATTCCCCCTGTTAGTGGCGGTTAAGTGATTAAGTGGGCTGCCTGCAATGCTTGCCTGTGCTTTATTTGCGTCTTATTTACGCCATATTGCGTCCTAACTGACTAACTGAGGCGAGCGGTGCATTCCAAAATTAAGCGTTGATTAACCAGAGCGTGGGGCTGCACTTCTAAAGCTCGACGGAAAGCGGCGATCGCCTCGCGATACTCACCCAGGGCCGCGTGGCATAGACCCATCCCGTGGAGAGCACCAAAATGAAACGGCACCATCGCCACCACTTGCTGACAGTCTGCCAAAGCCTTGCGATAGTAACGACGAGTGTATTGCAGTACTGCTCGACGATTCCACGCCTCTGCAAAATCCGGTTGAGCCTCAATAAGCGCCGTTAAACTTTGCTCAGCTTTGAGGTAGTGTCCCACGTCCACAAAATCCTGCGCCTCCTGCAATTTCGTCAATCCTTGAGCCCCCTTCTGGGTAAACCAGCGGTGCCATAGCTCTTGGGTGGCGCGATCGCGAGTTCCCTCGTCGGAACTCTTTAGGTCCTTAATTAAATCCTGGAGGGAAGCGTCACTCATAGCAGAATCAAGGTCAAACTTAATTGAAAAAAACTAAACTAAGAAAAAAGCTATTACGGCACCCAATAAAATCAAGGTTTTTTATTTGCCGTATTTATCGTTGTATATACTTCCTTTACCTATTTGCTGCATCTGTCTGCTACGCACACGCTGCACATAAACATTGCGCTAAGGCACCATGTACTCACTGGTTGATTAGCCAACTTTAGGTCTTTTTATTGTGCCACAGTCCTCCAGAAGGGGTTACGTTCTGTCAGTGTTCAGTGGACATTAGAATTTACTTTTAACTGCTTTAATAACAACAGCGTTACCGTTAAGAATTCCGAGAAAACCGCCTAAAGAAATCTTTATGGACCTTAATCTCTCCCCAAGACAGGCATCCATATTGCAGGCAATTGTGCGCCACTACGTTGCAACGGCTGAGCCCGTAGGGTCCAAAGTGCTAGTGCGCGAATACGATATCGATGCCAGCCCTGCCACGGTGCGCAACACCATGGGTCGTTTGGAGAAGGTGGGGCTTCTGTACCAGCCTCACACCTCCGCCGGGCGTATTCCGTCTGATTCTGGCTATCGGGTTTATGTGGACCGCTATTTAAGTCCCGCCGACCAAGGAGCGATCGCTGCAGAACGATTATTGAGCGATCGCCTAAGCATTCATTCCGGCGCCGCCTACGGCACTACCCATCTGGATATTTTGCTCAAAGGGGCTGCCCAAATCCTGGCGGAGTTAAGCGGCTGTATTGCCCTAGTGACGGTGCCCCAAGCCTCCATCGGCAAAGTGCATCAAATTCGCCTGTTGCCCATGGAGCCGGGCAAAATTATGGCTTTGCTGGTGACCCACACCTACGAAAGCCACTCGATGCTGGTGAACCTGTCCGCACCCACCGAAACTTCCCCCGCCGCAGCTATTGAACGCCCACCTTGGGAAAGTCTTGACCCGGAAACCTTGGGGCAAGAATTGACATTGTTATCTAACTTCCTAACTTGTCAAATGCGGGATCGTCCCCTGGGAGATCTCTCGGATCTGGACTGGCAGGAGCTGGGACGACAGTTTGAGCAGTACGGCGACTTTTTACAAATGCTGCTTCAAGAGTTAAGTAACCAAGCCCTACCCGCTCCGAAGGGAAGGATTATGATTGGCGGCGTCTCGGCAGTGTTGCGCCAGCCGGAATTTACCGAATTGGAACAGGTGCAAACCTTGCTTCACTTGCTAGAAGAAGAACAGGATCACCTTAGCGCCTTGATTTACAGCACCCCCGCTCTGACAGAACGGCAGCATCAGGTTACCGTGCGCATCGGCTCCGAAAACCCCTGGGAGCCCATTCAAAATTACTCACTGATTTCCTCCCAGTATGGCGATATGGCTAGCCACTGGGGCAGCGTAGGGCTTTTAGGTCCTACCCGCATGGACTATGACACCGCGATCGCCTTGGTTGGATCCACCGCTGAATACCTCTCCGATCAGATTGCCAACTAAACAAGAAGCCAACAATTCAGAACGACAACATCCCGAGCATTTAAGCTTCCAAGACTCTGACTTGTTGAGATTTCACAATCTCAACAACTTAAGCTCTCAGGAGCCCAACAACCTAAACTTTCAGTCAACTAAAAACCTAAAATGTCAAAAACCGAGCGTTTCAGTCTGCCAGTAAGTCAGTCATTGCTAATCTTCGGTACCCTGTGGTTGGGATTTATCGCTTACGCTGCGATACTTGCCCCTCCCGATGATCCTGAAACCCTGGACGTAATTCTTAGGCTGTCGAGTGGGCAAACGGCGGAGCTGAACCCACTGCTAGTGGCGGTGTTTAACCTTATGGGCATTTGGCCCATGATTTACGGCTGTGTGTTGCTGGCAGATGGACATGGGCGATCGCCGAAAGCCTGGCCATTTTTGGCAGGATCCTTTGGTGTGGGAGCCTTTGCCGTGCTGCCATACTTAGGGCTGCGTAAGTCCCTAGAGGGCGAAGCAACGCAGGATTTTTCTGAAGAGCGACTGTGGACGCTAAAATTCTGGGACTCTCGATGGCTTGCCCTGGCGCTATTTGCTGGTGCTGGAGCCCTAGTGTTTTACGGTATTACCCAGGGGGACTGGGCAGACTTTGTAACCCAGTGGCAAAGCAGCAAATTTGTGCACGTGATGAGCTTAGATTTCTGCGCTTTATCGGTGCTTTTTCCCACCCTGGTTGCCGACGACGTAACGCGACGGGGCGGTGAAAATTCGTCCCTGTGGACAGCGATCACCTGCATTCCCTTATTCGGACCTTTAACCTATTTACTACTGCGTCCATCCTTATTTCAAAAAACAGTTGAAAGCGCTGAGAAATAATTTTAAAAGTAACCAATCAAGAGGTTTTTATGGGCGAGGCAGCTCAGCTACGTCTCAAGAAAATCAAAGAAATCAAGGACAAATCTCATCGTGATCGCGCTGGTAATGAGAAGGGACTGTACGTCGTTTTCACCGGAACGGGAAAAGGAAAAACCAGCGGGGCAATGAATCTGGTTTATCGACACCTAGCCCATGATCTCAAGGTTGCCGTGGTGCAATTTGTCAAAAATTCTGAGGCGTATCCCGATGGCGATCGCCTGATGCTAACTAAGCTGAAATCCTTGGGAATGCCGGTGAAAATCCATACCCTTGGTGGAGGATTTACTTGGGAAACTCAGAATCCTGAGGAAGATCGGAAAATGGCGATCGCTGCCTGGGAAATTGCCAAAGACTATATTCAAGATGGCGATATTAATTTAGTAGTCTTAGACGAGCTGCATATTGCTTTAAAAAATGAGCAGTTAGACTTGAAGACCGTTCTAGCAGACATCCAAAATCGTCCTAACCACTGTCATGTGGCGAGTACAGGACGATACGCACCTCAACAGCTTATTGAGGCTGCTGACTTGGTAACAGAAATGAAAAAAATTAAGCATCCCATTCAGCAGGGCGTTCCAGCACAGAAAGGAATTGAATTTTAGAAAATGGCTTATGGTTGACGTTTAAATGGGCGGATTTAGCTTTCTTGCGTGGCTCAAAATTGTCCTGTTTTTTTATCGAACTGACCATAAACCAATCGTTCAATCAGCAATTTATATAGTTTATTAAGTACAAAAAACGGTGGGAAAGAACAGCGCACAGCTTTCAATTATTGGCATCGGCTGCCTAGCCTTAGTGGGCGGTGGTATATTCGCGATGTCGCCATTGGGACGGGATATTATTCAAAATATCCAAACTGGACAAAGCATTTTTTCCTTTGATAACAACGCCCCCACAAGCCCCAAGGCAGAACCAACAGCGATCGCCGAAAATGGCGCTTTAGCCCCGCTCCTAAAGCAGCCCCCTGAGCAAAGAACCCAAGCCCTAACTGACCTTGCTAACACTAGCGACGGCATAACAAAGAATCGAGCTCGCTACCTATTGGCAGTGGACGCGATTGCCCAAAATCGCCCCACCGATGCCTTGAAATGGTTGGAAAATTTAGATAATGAATATGGTGTTTTGGCGAACCATATTGCGGTTTTACGCCTTCAGGCATCGGAAATGTCTGGGGATTCCACCGTTGGACAACAGTGGCGATCGCTACTGGCAGAAAAAGGCGACGACTCCCTAATTAAAATCGAAGCCAATTACGCTTTAAGGCAGGAAAACTCTGATTTTTGGGATGCAATAATCGTGCCTTCAGAGGGAGAAGAACCAGAGGGCTCGTCCACAGAACTCGACGCCAAGTCATACCTTAAGCAGCATCCCAAAACCATTGCCGTTGTCAAAGAGCGACTCCAAGCTAATCCTGATAACCCAGCACTGCTGAGCCATCTGGTTAACTATGCCCCCGACGATCCAAATATTGGCACCTATTTAGTGCAGCTAGAGAAGCGCCATGGCGATCGCCTAACGTCGGAAGATTGGGAAGCCATTGGGTTAATTTACTGGCGAAAATTCCAATATCGTCAGGCGGGGGAAGCCTACCGCAAAGCCACGTCGACTCCACAAAATGCTTATCGCGCCGGGCGGGGATTGCAGCTAGGAAAGAAGCGGGATGAGGCGATCGCAGCCTATCGAAAAGCTATCCAAACATTCCCCGATGCACCGGAAACGGGAGAGGCTCGCATCAAGTTAGCCAGCTTGCTGCCCTCCCGCGATCGCATCAATTTTTTAACCCAAACCATTCAGCAATTTCCCCATTTATCCGGTGAAGCAACGGCTTTACAAGCTGATGCTTTTGACGACTTAGGTAGCCCCCAAACCGCCGCCCAACTGCGGCAGAAATTGTTGCAAGACAGTTGGGACAGTGAAGCTGCAGCCACACTACGGTGGAAAACCGCCTGGAGCGCTGCCCAAAATAATCAACTGTCCAGCGCTATCCGGCAGGTGCAGGCTTTGGTCTCCCAAGCACCTACCAGTGAACTTGCCCCCCGCGCTGGTTTTTGGTTAGGAAAATGGTTGGACAAAACCAATAATTTGGACGGGGCAAGGCAGGCTTATCAGCTAGTGCTAAAAAATTATCCTGAGTCCTATTACGCCTGGCGCTCTGCCAGTCAGCTTGGGTTGCCAGTGGGCGACTTTTCCACCGTGCGACAATTGCGCCCTAAAACGCAAATTCCCCAAGTGCGATCGCCCCTGCCCATCGATGATCCAGTGCTTCAGGAGCTGTATCAGCTACACCAGGATCAGGCGGCGTGGGAAGAATGGAAGGCTCGTCGAAATCAGCGATCGCCCAGCATTGCGGAACAGTTTGTGGATGGCACCATGCGGGTCAAGATCGGTGATTATCTCAACGGCATCTTTTTGATTTCCAACCTTGCCTGGCGCGATTTGCCGGAAGAGAAAGCCGACTATAAACAACTCAGCCAAACAGATGCTTACTGGTACGCTCTATACCCCTTCCCCTACGCGAAGGAAATCACGGTGGCAGCCCAGAACCGTAATTTTCACCCCATGTTGGTGACGGGCTTAATCCGGCAGGAATCGCGCTTCGAAAAAGATATTGAGTCCGTTGCTGGGGCGCTGGGGCTGATGCAGGTGCTGCCTACCACTGGCGATTGGGGTGCTAAAGAAATTGGGCTAGGCAAATTTGATCTGCGAAATCCCACGGATAATTTAGCGCTGGGTACCTGGTTTTTGGACTATACCCATCAGGAATATGACGGTAACTCGATGTATGCGATCGCCAGCTACAACGCCGGACCAGGCAATATCGCCAAGTGGATTAAGCGATTTAATCCTCAAGATCTAGATGAATTTGTGGAGAAAATTCCCTTTCCAGAAACGAGAAACTACGTAAAAGCTGTTCTAGGAAACTATTGGAATTATGTGAGCCTTTACGACGCAGAAACCCAAGCCTTAATTGCAGGGGCAGTGGGTCAGTAAAAGCGTCTCCACGAAGTTTCTTCCGTATCTGAGCTGACTTAAATGCTGACTTGAATGCTGACTTAAATATCGTCAGTTTTTGGCGCAATCAGGACACGGTAAGCCACATAGCCAATCAGTCCCAGGGCGACTAGGCTTACCACCGTCGAGACCAAAGTTACCGTCACCTTTAGCAGGGTTAGCGCAGCAAAGGCACCCACCACCCCTGCAATCACCTTGCCCGTGGTGCCCAAACCACTAAACCAGGACATCACCGACGAGGCAATCTCCATCAGGGAAATCTCTTTGGAGTCGGGCGATCGCGAAGCTTCAACGGTAACCTTCGGCGACGACGGGGCACTGCTGGACTGATTGAGTTCCGCCTCAAGTTCCTGCAAACGCTGCTTCAAATCTTTCTCGTTAGGCTGGGGCATTGTTCCCTATTTCTATTCCCTTTTGAGTACTTCCTAGCTTTTAAGCCAATCCTTTTGTTGATTCCTCTTATTGATTCCTCTACCGGTATCGGTGAGATACGCCATCGCGGCCCTAAGTCCTTTACACAAAGCATTGGAATTTAATCGGCGATGGTCCCCAAAAACCAACAAATAAGGTGACGACAAGGCATGGCACAAACCGCTATGCTTATAACGCTTTTGTATGGAGCGTCTTTATGTAAAGCGTTTTATGTGGAGCGTTCCTACACCATCCTAAAGCAAGTTCCTGCTGACCAGGCTCCGGTAAACCGTCCAAAAGCGGTCGAAATTTACTTTTACGTCACCCTCCGATTTTTTTTGTAGCATCGAAAAGCGCCCAAACTTATGAGTATTAACCAAACCAAACGCCTGGTTCTAATGGCAGAAGACGAGCTGACAAACTTCAGCACCATGGCGCGAAAAATCCAAAAGCTACAGCAAAAAATTGCCCTCAGCGTGCCCTTGGCAGAGCAACAGGAGGTTAAGAAAAACCTTGAGGAGGAGTTGCCGACGGGGGGCTTTGCTCGCACCGTTGAAACCCAACGTCAGGCGGTGGCGCTACCGTTTTGGGGCATTGCAGGCTTAGGCTTATTGTTAGGAATTTCCATGAACCAGCCGGGGGATTTACTGCTCACGGGCGGTGGCGTAATTGCGGCTTGGACCCTTCAAAAATGGGGTTGGCAGCTGCAGGCAAAACGCTTGGTTGTGGCCACTTTAGACAGCATTGAAGGGCGCATTGAAGAGGAAAAGCATAAGGTTGCAAAGAGTAAGGAAGCTGCTGGTAAAGAATAGCCCCTAAAGCGAAGCAGCTTATTCTTGTTTCCGTTGTAAATCTTGTTGAATCAGTCAATCCTGTTAAGTCCCAGCGATGAGCATTCTAACTTTAAAAAATGCGTCCAAGGATTTTGGCATTAAGGCAATTTTGCAAGATGGAAACTTAAGCCTGGAAGAAGGCGAAAAGGTGGGTTTAATTGGCACCAATGGGTCAGGAAAATCCACCTTAATGAAAATGTTGGCCGGGCTGGAGCCGCTGGACCAGGGCGATCGCTGGGTGAATGCCAAATACCGAGTTGTTTATCTGCCCCAGGATCCTCCTGTGGAGGAGGATCGGACGGTTTTGGAACAGGTGTTTGCTGATTGTAGCGATCGCCTCAGCCTGGTACGGGACTATGAATTGCTGTCCCAGCGGTTAGCCAATGCCCAGCCGGGGGACAACGTTGATCGGCTGATGACCCAAATGGCGGATTTGGGCGATCGCATTGAAGCAGAGGGGGCTTGGGACCTGGAAACCCAAGCAAAAATTATTTTATCCAAGCTGGGAATTGATAATTTCTCGGCCAGGGTGGGGGACCTATCGGGGGGCTACCGTAAGCGCATCGCCCTGGCAACGGCACTGTTGTCGGAGCCCGATTTATTGTTAATGGACGAGCCCACCAACCACCTGGATGCTATTTCCGTAGAGTGGTTGCAGGGCTATTTAAATGGTTACCGTGGAGCCGTCTTGTTAGTGACCCACGATCGCTATTTCCTAGACCGAGTAACCCGAAGAATTTTGGAATTGGACCGGGGCGATCTGTCGTCCTTTGACGGAAACTATGGTTACTACCTAGAGAAAAAAGCGGAAGAAGATGCGGCGACCGCTAGTAGTAAACAAAAGCTAAAGGGGGTTTTGCGGCGGGAATTAGCGTGGCTTAAGCGAGGGGCAAAGGCACGCAGTACAAAGCAAAAAGCCCGTATTGATCGCTATTACGACATGAAGGGGCGGGAGTTTAAGGAAGATCTCGGCAAGGTGGAAATTTCTACTGCGTCCCGACGTATTGGCAAGAAAGTTATTGAGATTAAGGGCGTTTCTAAAAGCTATGGCGATCGCCCCCTAATCAAGGACTTTACCTACACCTTTGAGCCGCAGGATCGGGTGGGCGTTATTGGTGGAAACGGTGCGGGAAAATCCACCCTCGTTAATATTATGATCCAGCGCCTTAAGCCAGACGAGGGAGAGGTGAGTCTGGGTCAAACCATTCATGTGGGCTATTTTGACCAGCACACCGACGACCTGAGTGATAAGGGTAACTGGCGGGTTATTAACTATTTAAAAGACGCCGCCGAGCTGGTTCAAACTGCCGATGGCAATACCATTACGGCATCGCAAATGCTGGAGCGATTTTTATTTCCTCCAGAGATGCAATTTTCTCCCATTGAAAAGTTATCGGGAGGAGAAAAGCGCCGTTTATTTTTACTGCGGGTGTTAATGGCAGCGCCTAATGTGTTGGTGTTGGACGAGCCCACTAACGATTTAGATGTGCAAACGTTAGCGGTTTTAGAAGAGTATTTAGAAGCGTTTAACGGCTGCGTTATTATCGTTTCCCACGATCGCTATTTTCTAGATCGCGTAGTTAATCGAATTTTCTCCCTAGAGCCCGGCGGCAACGTTCGACAATACCCTGGAAATTATTCCGTTTATTTAGATTTCTGCGCCAAAGAAGAGGCGCTGGAGAAAGAAAAACAGGAGTTTGCCAACAATAAGCAGAGTAATAATACCCCTAAAAAAGAAGGTCAGAAGAAGGCAAAAGTTAACTCTCAGGACAACGGGCGATCGCGAAAACTGTCTTACAAAGAAAAGCGAGAGCTGGCTGAGCTAGACGAAAAAGTACCTGCACTGGAGGAAGAGAAGGAGCGGCTAGAAAAGAGCCTGTATGAAAATCCTCCCAGTGATTACACCGAAATGGAAAAGCTAACGTCTCGCCTGGCAACGTTAGAGCAGGAAATCGATGGTGCCACGGAGCGCTGGTTAATCCTTTCGGAAATTGCAGAGTCCAATTGAATTATTGGTGAATTCTAAGGGGAAAACATAAATGCAGAGAATCAATGCAGAAGCATAAATATTGAGCAGGATAAATACTGAAAAAACACTGAAAAAATATGGATAACGAAGCGTTTTTATTAGGGCGAGTATTACTGGAATTCAATCGGAATGATGTGGATTTATGGGGTGAACTGTCGGCGATCGCCACAAGTCCTGACGGTAGCCTGTGGGTAGGATCTGACGAATTACAAACGTTGGAGCGCTTAAGTCCCATCACGCCAATGCACTACGGAAAACATAAGGATTGCGCCCTGCCTAAATGTATTTCTTTACCGGATCCTGAAGGAGAAATTGATTTTGAGGGGCTAGATTACGATGATGGATTCCTATGGTTTGTGGGGTCCCACAGCCAGAAACGTAAGCGACCGAAGGGCAAAGCCAGCAAAGATTTAAAGCGATTAACCCAGGTGGTGAAGGAACCAAACCGTTATGCTTTGGGGCGGGTTGCTGTGTCCGCGAAGGGTGCCTTGGTGGCGAAAGGTAGCGCCGTGCTTCCCTTTGGCGATGCGGAAAATCATTGGGAAGGGAATTCACTGATGACCGCTTTGGGAAAGGATCCCCACCTAGGTAACTATATTCACCATCCGGTGCCGTCCAAGGAAAATGGGCTCGATATTGAAGGGTTGGCAGTGCGGGGCGATCGCCTATTTCTAGGACTAAGAGGACCGGTACTGCGGGGTTACGGAATCATCCTAGAATTGCGATTTGACGACACAGAAAAAAAGGAATTAAAACTGTTGCCAGCGGCGGGCAAACATTTATACCGAAAACACATTTTTGACTTGCAAGGACAGGGGATTCGAGACTTGTGTTGGCACGGAGACGACCTGATAATTTTGGCGGGACCCACCATGGCGGTGGATGGTTACGCTGATGTGTTTCAGTGGCGATCACCCTTAGACGACGTAAAATCCGACACTGCCGATTTTATTTACGAGCGGGACGGCGATCGCCTCCAAGGCACCATGACCCTGCCCCATATGCGAGGGTGCGATAAAGCTGAAGGCATTATGTTGGCTTCCTGTTGGGGGGAACCGGCCCTGTGGGTGGTTTATGACGGTCCCGGTGCTGATCGGTTGGTGGGCGATCGCTCCCTGCTAATCGACGCATTCCGCATCCCTTAAAATCTGCTAACGTCAGGGCTCAATCTGCAATTCAATTCCTACGGATAGAAAATCCCATGCAACGTAAGTTTTCAGGCAAATATTGGGGACGAGCAGTGGGGACCATGTTGGCAGGAGCCGCATCTTTAGCCATGGTGAGCTGTGGTCCCTCCGACACCTCTGCGCCCGCTGGGAGTGACGCTTCTGCAACCGAGGAAACCTTGACCCTGGGGGCCATTCCCGACGAGGATCCTGAGCGACTCCAGCGTCAGTATCAACTGCTGTCGGATTATCTGTCCGCCGAATTGGGGGTGCCTGTGGAGTACAAGCCCGTGACTGATTATGCCGCCGCTGTAACCGGATTTAAAACTGGCGATTTGGAATTGGTGTGGTTCGGCGCGTTGACAGGGGTACAGGCTCGCCTCCAGGTGCCCGATGCCGAGGCGATCGCCCAGCGGCTAATTGATACGGAATTCACCAGCGTCTTTATCGCCAACACCGGAGCGGGTCTTTCGGAGCTTTCCTCTGTGGAAGAGCTAGCCACCCTAAAAGGTAAAACCTTCACCTTCGGCAGCGAGTCTTCCACGTCCGGTCGCCTTATGCCCCAGGCTTTTCTCGAAAAAGCTGGTGTCTCCCTGGAAGATTTCAAGGGGGAAGCGGGTTTCGCCGGGGACCACGACAAGACCATTAAGGTGGTGGAAGCGGGCAGCTATGAGGTGGGAGCCCTTAGCAGCAGCACCTGGAATAAGCGCACTGAAGCTAACGAGGTGGATCTGGATCAAGTGCAGCTTATTTTCGAAACCCCCGCCTACTTCAACTACCATTGGGTGCTGAACCCCGTTCTCAAGGAACAGTTTGGGGATGACATTGGCGATCGCATCTTGGCGGCCTTTGAAAAACTCGACCCCAGCAATCCGGATCATAAGGAGATTCTGGATCTGTTTGGGGCGGAGAGGTTTATCCCCACCGCGAATGAGAACTACAACGACGTAGAGTCCGTTGGGCGGGCGATCGGCAAGATTCGTTAAGGGCTGTCATTAATTAAATTGAAAACTTAGGGTAGAGAGACTTCAGAAAAGTCGTGTTTTTAAGCTGATTTACCTGGTTTTACTCCTCTTCTCCCTAGGGAGAAGGGGTTGGGGGATGAGAGTTTCCAGGGATTGTCGATTCATGCAAAAGGTCTATTAATGAAACGCCCTAGCTACTTTTCTTGAGTGCGAAAACCTTGGAAATAGGTTGTTCAACCGATCCAGTAAATCGTTACTTTTTGCATTGTTATTAACCTATCTTCCTTGGTGTTGTTGCTAGCATTGAAAACGTAGTGATAACACCAAGTCCCGCTAACTATGGATACTGCAACTGTGGCGATATGGTTAGCTGCCGCCGCGTTAATTGTCCACACGATTGAAGAAGCTTGGTTACCGTATTATCAAGAATTTAAGCCCAGTTGGCGTTCCCTAATCTTCAATCGGTCCTTGTTTTTAGAACATGGGCCGATTTTCGCCTTTGTAATTGTTTTGGCAATTATTGGGTGGCGATCGCCTGTAATCGGTGGGCTCTTGCCAGCGATAAGCTTAACTCACGCTCTTCTGGACCATGGTGGGTTGAGTTGGAAAAGTAGATCTTTACGTCCGGGAAGTTGGACAGGGATTTTTCTGCTCATTCCCATCAGCATTTGGCTCTATATTTTTAGTGTTTCCAACAACCTCTTTGAACTACATGAGCTTTTAATTAGTGGCGTAATAGGCACAGCAATATCAGTGTGGTTGTTTTGGATGGTTGATCAAGAGCTAAAAAACCGTTCTCACCCCCATCAGTAAATTGCCGTTTTTTGACCTATAAAATGACTTATAAATACGCCACCTTCAAGGGAAATTTGGCTGTTTTCTCTGCCGTTACTGCAATCCTGTTGGGCGCTTCAGCTTGTATTCCTCAAGGGCAGTCCCAGGTACTAACTGAAACACCCATTGCGTCTTCCGCAGGAGAAACCAGTGCTGAAGACGTTGGCAATAAAGTTAATGGCAACACCAGTATTCAAGTGATTACTGTGGTTGAGGGTTTAGAACGTCCTTGGGGAGTAGCTTGGTTGCCCGATGGGGATTTGTTAATTACGGAGCGGGGGGGACGGCTGCGGCTGGTGCGCGGTGGGGTGCTCCAAGAAGGGGCGATCGCCGGGGTCCCCCAAGTTTTTGCTCAGGGGCAGGGGGGGCTGTTGGATATTGCCCTGCATCCCGACTTTGCCAATAATCGTCTGGTGTATTTCACCTATTCTGATGGGACGATTACCGCCAACAATACCCATATTGCGCGGGCGACGTTTGATGGGGAGGCGATTAGCAATTGGGAGGTAATTTTTGAGGTTTCCCAAACGAAAAATCGGGCTCAGCATTTTGGATCGCGGCTGTTGTGGTTGCCCGATGGCACTTTGTTAGCGTCGATTGGGGATGGGGGAAATCCGCCGGTGGAGCTGAATGGGGAGTTGATTCGGCAGCAGTCTCAAAATCTAAATAGCCATCTGGGTAAGGTTATTCGTATTAATGACGATGGTTCTATTCCTGCGGATAATCCTTTTGCGGACAACCCCGATGCGACACCAGAGGTGTGGAGTTATGGGCATCGCAATATTCAGGGGTTGGCGTTTAATTCCTTGACCAATGAAGTTTGGGCGACGGAGCATGGGGCTCGTGGGGGGGACGAGGTGAACCGGGTGGAGCCGGGGGAAAATTATGGTTGGCCGGTGGCGACCCATAGTCGGGAATATTCGGGTGGGTTGATTTCTCCCGAAACGTCTTTGCCGGGGATGGTGGATCCTAAGGTGATTTGGACGCCTTCCATTGCGCCGTCGGGGTTGGCGATTTATACGGGTGAGCAGTTTCCCCAGTGGCAGGGCAATTTATTTGCGGGGGCGTTGGTGGATCAGGAAGTGCGTCGCATTGAGGTGGATGGGGACGGGAATGCCGTTAACGAAACTGCAATTTCCATTGGTCAGCGGGTGCGGGATGTGCGCCAGGGACCAGATGGGTTGCTATATGTGCTAACCGACGACAACAATGGACAGCTTCTACGCCTGGAACCCACCAGCAACTAACCACTAAATCCCTATCGCAAAAAATAAACAGCCCCCCTTACCAAGCTATCCATTAGGCACAAGTCGGCGTAATCCTTACTTGGCATAGCTTTTCGC
>CALGDE010000112.1 GCA_937883785.1 uncultured cyanobacterium | reverse complement strand
GCTGGTTTTCGGGCTGGTTTTCGGGCTGGTTTTCGGGCTGGTTTTCGGGCTGGTTGTCGGGCTGGTTGAGACGTTTAAAGGCGCTGAGATTGATACGCGAACGGGAGATAACCAGGGGATTCGCCTATCAATTTTTAACTCAATGATTTTTGGAATTATCTTCACTCCCCTGGGCGTTCTAATCCCCACTGCTTTCCATTTATTTGTGAAACCCTCCACACTGCCTGAAATTCTTGCCCAAGGTGCAGCTTTCGGTTTTCTCTATGGATTCCTCTTGGGTGGGCTTGGAGAGGCGATCGCCCATCTAGCCCTGCGTTTTACCCTCTGGAAATTCGGCTATAGCCCTTGGAACTACAGCAAATTTTTACGCTATTGCACCCGTCTCGGCTTTCTGCAACGGGTCGGCGGCGGCTATCGCTTCACCCACGCTCTGCTGCGGGACCACCTCGCCGAGTACCACAACACCGTCCGCCCCCTAAAACCCACCCGGTAAATCACCAGCTAATCTCAGCGACTTTTCCTCGTAGACTGAAACTGGCGTGTAGTTTGGGTGGGAGTTGGCAATGGCGGATTCGATTTTGTATGGCGACGATGAGCATTATGTGGTGCTTTCCCCCGATGCTCCCGAGGAAATTATGGAAGTGGGCGAGCTGCGCCAGAAATTGGAAGCGGTATTGGCGAAGTTGGCTCTTGATGAACTGCCGGTGGAATTGCGAGCCCTTGAGGGCGATCGCGCTGCCCAGATTGACCTATTGATTGAAACGGCGTGCGATCTGGAAATTGCGCCGGGGGAGCGAATGCAATGGTACGCGGTGCGGCTGGAAAAATAGCAACGCTTAATCGCCTAGGCAAATCCCCAAGCCCCGCGCCGTTTTAACCAGCGCGTCGTTCGGAGCCACCGCTTGGTAGGTGGCGATCGCCTCTTCAATGGGCACACTAACCACCTGTCGATTTTGCCAGGTAACCACCTGTCCAAATTTCCCCTGGGCAACCAAATCCACCGCCGCCACGCCGAATGCCGACGCCAGCAACCGGTCCAAAGGCGAAGGAATTCCTCCCCGCTGCACATGTCCCAGCACCGTAACCCGCGCCTCTGCCCCGGTTTTCTCGCCAATTTCCTGGGCTAATGCCTGACCAATTCCCCCCAATCGACACTCCCCAAACTGCTCGCTTTTGGTCACCGTTTCGCCACCTGCATCACAAACCGCCTCCGAAACGATCGCCACCGTAAAACTATGGCCGCGTGCCTGACGGGCCTTAACTGCGCGGCATACTCGGTCAATGTGATAGGGAATTTCGGGGATCAGAATAATATGTGCTCCACCCGCGATGCCCGCATTTAAGGCAATATGCCCCGCATCGCGACCCATTACTTCTAAAATCATTACCCGGCTATGGCTAGCGGCGGTGAAATTCAGCCGGTCCAGCGCCTCCGTAGCAATATTCACCGCCGTATCAAAACCAATGGAACGCTCCGTCACCGCCACATCGTTATCGATGGTTTTGGGAATACCCACAAAATTCATCTTCCCTTCCGTTGCCAGCCGATTCAAAATCGCCAAGCTGCCGTCGCCACCAATGCCAATCAACGCATCCAAATTCAGCAGCTCGTAGCCTTCTGCAATATCCACCGAGCGATCGCTAACACTACCGTCGGGCATAGGGAACTTAAACGGATTACCTCGATTGGTCGTGCCTAAAAATGTGCCGCCTTTAACCAGAACATCTTCAACGGTCTTGGAATTTAGATACATATAGTCAATCGGGCGTTCCATTAGTCCTTGAGTCGCCCGTCGAATTCCGATAACTTCCCAACCAAAATCCTTAGTTGCGTGTAGCACCACGGATCGAATTGCCGCATTTAATCCAGCACAATCGCCGCCACTGGTCAAAATACCAATACGCTTAATACCCATTTATGATTTCTTTCTCTATAGTTTTAAGGGCTATCTTCTTGCAATGAGTCTTTGGCAATTATGGGTCGCAGTTAATAAGGTTTTGATGCAGTTGCGAGTGTTTTTGCTGTTTTTAAGGTGCGTTTATTCTGTATTGACCGACACAAATTGCTCCAATGAGACTAGCGGAACGTACTTGAATTTGGTGGAATTAATGACTTTGATGTAGAAGAATTTAGGCTGGCGATCGCTAAATTCACTGAATGTAAAAAACGAAATAATTTCGATATTATTGTCAACGTTTATTGTCTCTACTCGCTCATCGTTATTACCGCGCCAAAATGTTGCGCAAAGACGTTAATCCAAACGCAACAATAGCCACCAAATCGTTGGCCAACCGTAATTCGCTAACTAAAGAACCACGTCTAGGCGGTCCGCATAGCCGGTCATTTCCACGTAGCCTTTTGCATTAACCGCTTGATTCGCCACGGTGCCGGTGAAGCCTACTGCCCCTTCCCAGTAGTTAGTAGACACATTCAGTTCTTGATTCGCTATTAGGCTTTTGCCATCAAGCACTAGATCCAACTTGGGGATTTCCAAATGCCAGCGAGATGGGTAGCTTGATTTGGTCTTCGTACTGCGCCAGGTGTCCAGCACATCGAGCTGCCATTCTGTGTGGTTAATGGGTTGGGTTTCCCCGGTGGCGCTTACGTAGGTGCCGCTGGATACATCAGCAATATCACCATTTTCCTGGCGCAACCCGTACAGCATTAGCGCCGAGCCGTCGTCAAACTGCAACGAGAACCAATCCCAGCCCACCGTTCCTGGACTGAGGGCGCTGGTGGAATATTCGTGGTCTTTCCAGGTGCGCCCCGTTACCGCGTAGGACTTGTCGGCGATCGCCACCGTCCCTTCCGTTTGCTGCTGCACGATGGAGTAATAGTAGGACGCGTTGCCCTCTTCCGGTCCCTTTTTGCTGAAGCCGCGATCGCCCTGGAGCACTGGCGGCAGGGTTTCATTCAGGGTTAAATCCAACGCCACATCATCGGCTTTGGCAACCAAATGAACTTTGCCCGGCTCGATTTCGGTGGCAGACCAGTCCTCTAGCCACACGCGATAGGGCACCGCTTGGGCTCCCGATAACTTTGCCGATTGACGGCTGAAGCGTTCGTGGGGATAGAACTTGTTGCCGTCGATATCGCTGATGGTGAAGTGAGAGAAATAGATTTGGTTGGAGCGCCAGTCAGAGGCATCATCCACTGCCGCGGTTTCTGGCGTTAAGGCTCGCCGAAAAAAGGTGAGCTGATAGCCAAACTCATGTCCGTCTTCCGCTTCTATGTTGCCGGTGTAATACCACCATTCTGTTTGATAGCCTTCGTGGGGACCGAGATCCTGGGGAAATTTGAGGGGTTTTGGGGCGATCGCCTGCAAAAACTCACTTTGAGGCTCACCCTGTCCCGCCAGCCACTGCACCGATGCTTTACCACTATTGGTAATGCCAGCTCGGGGGTAAAACGTGATGGTTAATGCGACGGCGATCGCCACAAATACAAATGCAAACTGCTTTAGATTTTTCACTTTGACACCTCCTATTCCTCACGGATGGCCGTCGCCACCACCATTTCACCCAAGCGCCACGCCGGGTAAACTCCCGCCAGCAGCGCCGCTACCACCGCCACAATCCATGCCTGCCAGAAATAGCTCGGCTCGATTTGCATTTGCAGGGTCCAGCCGAAGGAGCGCACGTTGATGACGTAAATCAAAATCCACGCCAGCACGTAGCCCAGGGGCATGGCGAAAAATCCCGCCAGGCTGCCCATAATGCCCGTTTCCAGCAGGGTTAGCTTCCACATTTGCGGCGGCGTCATCCCGTTGGCGCGCAAAATTCCCAGTTCCCGCGTTCGCTCCAGTTGCAGGCTCATCAGCGCACTCAGCACGCCGATAAACGCAACGACAACTGCCAACAATCGCAGCGCCCCGGTAATGGCAAAGGTGCGGTCAAAAATCTCCAGCGATCCCTGGCGTAAATTGCGGTTGGATTGGGCCACCAAATCCTGCCGCCCCTTAAAGGTTTGGCGCAGTTGCGTCACCACAGCATCCACATCCACATCGGGTTTTACAAATAATCCGAGGGAGGCAATGCTGGGGTCCTGCCACGCTTCCAGGTAAAGGTCGTCGTCCAGCAACACCGTGCCGCGATCGGACGAGTAATCGTAGAACACCGCCACCACCGGGTAGGTTAGCGATCCCTGGGGCGACTCGACGGTTACCGTTTCTGGCGGCTCCGATACGCCCGCCCGCAGCATCAGCGCTTCGGAAATAATGACGCCTTCACCCGCATCAAGCTGGGGCCACGGATCCTTTACGTTGTCCCGAATCCAGGCGTATGGACGTTGACCCGCCGACACATCGCCATCCGCCGAAATTAGCTTTACGGACCGATCTACCGCAATCTCACTTTGATTCGCTGCATCGCGATTAAAGGCAACCACCTCCGCATCGGTGTCGTTATAGGTGACGATATGGTCAATTTCTGCCCAGGTATAGGCTTCCTGAACCACGGTGGGATCGACGCTGCCGAAGACGCGGTTAGCCGTTGTACTCGGCGGCGTCACATAAATATCCGCCTGCAACGTTTGGTCTAGCCACTGCACCACCGTGGTGCGGAAGGAGCCCACCATTACCGATACGCCCACGATGACCGATACCGCCACCATTAGGGAGGCGATCGCGATGGAGGTGCGGCTGAGCGATCGTGCAATATCGCGGGGAGCCATTTTGCCGAGAATGCCCAACAGGCGGCTAAGGGTTGGCGATAACCATTCCATTAGCAGAGCCGTTGCGGGTGGAGTTAGGAAAGCCGCCGCCAGCAAAATGGCAAACAAACCGGTGAAGGCAATCACCAAGCCGCCATTTTTAATGCTGAGCAACCCAAAGCCGCCCACGGTAAAGACCGCCCACGCCACCACCAGCCACGGCAAGACTTTTTTCACCTTTCCTTCCAGGGTTGATCGCTTCAGGCTGTTGTTGGGAGACGTGCGCATCGCCTCGATCGCCGGAATCACCGAAGCAAACAGGGCTGCGAAAATTCCCACCCCCATTCCCTTCACCAAAGTGGCGTTACTAACGCTGATATCGCGCACGTACACCACAAAATAAAAATCGTTGATGGTTTGGGTAATTAGCCCCACAATGACGCGCCCCAGCACAATGCCCAACCCCAGCCCAATCACCGAGCCGAGAATGCTTAGCACCAGCGATTCGCCGAGGATTAGCTGAAATAGCTGCCCCTGGGTGACGCCCAAACAGCGCAGGGTGCCGAAGAGCGATCGCCGCTGAATCACACTAAAAGTAACGGTGTTGTAAATCAGGAACATACCCACCACCAGCGCCAGCAAACTTAAGGCAGTGAGGTTGAGCTTAAAGGCGGCGGTCATTTGCTGCACCGCATTTTTCTGCGCCTGAGCAGTGGTCAGTTTCACCTCCTCCGGCAAAATCGCCTGGATGGGCGCTAGGTCAGCCTCGTTGTCCGCAATTAAATCAATATGGCTAAGCCGCCCCTGCATACTCATCACTTCTTGGGCGGAAGCAATATCCGTAAATAGCACGTTGCTGAGGGCATCGCGGGTTAGCGCATTAGCCGGCTGCAAAATACCCACCACCTTCGCTGCCGTGGGCTGTCCCGCCAAAGTGAGATTCAGGCGATCGCCCACCTGAACGTCGTACTCACTGGCCGTATCTCGCGCCAAAATTACCGTATTCGGCTCCGTAATAAACGCCGTCAGCGCTTCGATGCCTTGATCCGAATCGTCGTTCGAACTAGATCCCGAATTGTCATTTAAATAGCTGCGAAAGGGAGCCTCTGCAAAGAAATCTACCCCCACCAGTCGCATGGGCTGCCGGTCCAAATCCTCCGCAACCACATACCCCTCCACAATGGGCGCGGACTGGGTATAGCCAAGCTCCGTGCGCAGCTCGCGATAAAGCTCCTCATCAACGCCGATGGGGGAAATTGCTTCGATGCGGTGGGTGGTGCGCCCGGCGATCGCATCAGTAGACAATTCAAACGCCCGCTGCGCCGACCCATTTGCCAGGTCGATGGATACCAACATGGCAACCCCGATCGCAATGCCCAGCACAAAGAGCACATATTGAAACGGACGCCGCCGCACCCGCCGCCACGCCAGTCGCCAAAGGGGCGCGTTATCCACAGTGGGAATAGATTGATTTACAGATGAATTTGCAGAATCGGGAGAAGAAAACTCACTCATTTAAGCGCCCGCCCCCACAAGATCCTGCCGATTAAAATCCTGCCGATTAAACTCCGCCGTCGCATCTTCAAGGTGTCCATCCTGTACCCGCAATACCCGGTCCGCGTAGGTGGCAATTTCGGGGTTGTGGGTGGCCATAATCAGCGTCTTATTGGCATTGCGGGTCAAATCCAGCAGCAATTGCAGCACCGTTTTGCCCGTATCCTCATCCAAATTTCCTGTGGGCTCGTCCGCCAAAATCAATCGGGGCTCGTGGACCAACGCCCGAGCGATCGCCACCCGCTGCTGTTGTCCCCCGGAAAGCTTGTCGGGAAACGCCTCATCGCGATCGCCCAGCCCTACCTTTGCCAGGAGCGATCGTGCTTGCGCCTCCACATCCCCCGGCGCACTGCCCGCCAACTCCTGGGGCAAAGTCACATTTTCCAACACCGTCAAGGTGGGAATTAGATTGAAAAACTGAAAAATAATGCCAATCTGGTCCCGACGAAACAGGGTGCACGCCCGCTCACTCAACTCCGTAATCGGTACCCCATCAATCAACACCGTGCCAGAGGTAGGCTTCTCAATGCCACTAATCAAATTCAGCAGCGTACTCTTACCACTGCCGCTCTGCCCCAGCAACACAATAAACTGCCCTTCCTCGAAGGCAATGGACACATCGTCCAGCACCTGGCGCTCCGCCGTCCCCTCCGTAAACTGCTTATTTAAGTGACGCAGCTCGATAAACCCAGCGGCGGGCTGTTTAAACTGCTGCCAATTTCCGGCGGCGGGCTGAAGCCAATTACCGATGCGATTGAAAATTGAGGATTGGGACATTGATGGCTGGGAGCCCAGAGGCAACCCGCGTCTCATTAAGTTTTATTGCTGAGACGATGGTATCGCACTTTAGAATTCCCCGGTTTAATGGATTTCTTGAGGAATGATTAAGGCTGTGTCCATCACCTGACGGGGTGACAAGAAGGCTAAAAGGCTTCCTGTATCTTCCTCTTAGCCCTT
>CALGDE010000111.1 GCA_937883785.1 uncultured cyanobacterium | reverse complement strand
GATGCTGTAAGTCATGGCTAAAAAGGCTTTCACCTACTCTGTCACCCCGTCAGGTAATGCCCTCTACCAAAATTCAAAATTGTTGTGATAGTCCCTATCGCAAGGTGCCTGATCGCAAAATACTGACCAGTAGCCACAAGGCCAGCACCGCCGCCGCCACAAACAGCACATCGCTAAGAATTTGCACCTGAGCCCGAGGCTGGGTAGACGCCAAAATGGCCGTGCCAATAATCATGGCGCTAAGGACGGTGCCAAAGGTGCGTCGGTTAGCGGCCCGCTCAATGCTGCGCCGCAATGAATCAATGCCGCCAATGGTGACGTTAAAGCTGAGATTTTCAGAGGTTAGTCGGTCGAGCAAAAAGCCAAACTGGCGAGGGGACGTAAGGGATAGATTTTTGAACTCCAGCGCCGTTTGCAAAATTGCCTGCAGCGGGCTTTCTCCTAAAATCTGATTTTGCAACAGGTCCCCAAACAGCGGCTGCAATTCCTTTTCGAAGTCTAAATCAGGGTTAAGCTGCCGTGCCGATCCCTCCAAATTTGCCAGGGACTTGGCGAATAATCCAATATTCCCGGGCCAGCGCAAATTATTGCGCACCCCCGTTTGCAGTACCTGTTGAATCACTTCACTCGTATCCAGCTCCGACAACGTGAGGCTGTAATACTGCCGTAGCAGCCGCCCGTAGTCCGTTTCTAACTGCGCCAGGTCCACCGGTCCCACGGGGTCTGCCAACTCTAGGGCAATTTGTGAACAGCGCTTGGGGTCCGTTTCTAAAATTGCCAGGATCAGCTCCGTCAGTACGCCACGGGTACGATTGTCCATCATCCCCACCATGCCGCAATCTAAAATGGCCACCCGACCGTCACGCAGATAAAAGATATTGCCCGGATGGGGATCGGCATGGAAAAAACCGTCAATTAAGTACTGGTGCATAAACGCTCGCACCAGTTGGGTTGTGATCGCTTCCGCTTCTTTACGTCCATCGCCACCGTCCACCAGGCTGCCCACCGTTAAAATCGGCTGCCCCTCCAGCCAATCCATCACCAAGATTTTCTGGGTGGTGAGCTTCCAGTAAATTTCGGGCACCGTAATGCGCTGGGAATCGGTCCAGGGACAGGCGTCAACATTTTTACGCAGCTGGTCCGTATAGGATGCTTCCTGGGTAAAGTCCAGCTCGGCCCGCAGCGATCGCCCAAACTCATCAGCCAAAGCCACCACGTCAAAGCGCTTACCAAACTGGGTGCGAGCCACCAGCTGGGCAATTCGGCGAATCAGGGCAATATCCTGATGTACCGTCGGTCCAATGCCAGGACGCTGCACTTTGACGGCTACCGCTTTACCGTTGGCCAGGGTGGCCCGGTGGGTTTGGGCAATGGAGCCGGCGGCGATCGCCTCGTAGTTAATCTCAGAAAATGCGGATTCTGGGGCGATCGGCAACTCCTGGCGAATAAACGTCTCAATTTCCCTGGCAGGCAAGGCCGGTACCGACGACTGCAACGTACTGAGGGCATCGATGTAATCCGACGGCAGCAAGTCCGGTCGAGTGCTCAGCAACTGCCCCAGCTTGACGTAAACCGGACCTAAATCCGTGAGCACATTGCGTAAAACTGCAGGTGGCGGCAGTTCCGGTTCCTCCCGACTATCGTCATCGCCACTGCTCAGTAATTGGCGCATATACTCCCAGCCATTGCTGAGTAGCACCTCCAAAATTTCACCTTCGCGGGAAGACGAGCTCCGAGCCAGTTCAAACATATTGCCCCCCTAATTCCCTCGTCATAACCCGTCCCATCCTATTGTGCGCCTTTATTCGCCAATGTCTATCTAACTCCCTGTAGACTCTGGGCGTTTAAGCCGTCTATTGAGTTTTCTTTGGAGGCGACCACACAGCGATTCAGGCGGACAAATGGGCATCATCCAGCCAATGAGTATCCCGCAGGCATTAGTAGGCATCAGTTATTAACCCCCATCGAGCGACCCTTATAATACGACTCTTTAATCAGAGCTTTTCTCGCCATCTCCATCTTTGTCCTTGTCCCCAGCCAGCTCCGCTTCCATCGTGGCCACCAGCTCAGCAGTATCGAGTCCCATGGTTTCGGCGTGGGTAATTAGGGATTTCCACTGTTCCCGCAATCGTTGCTGTCCATGCTGTAGCCTTTGGTCTAAATTCTTTAGCTGCTCTTGCCGAGCTTCCACTTCCAGCGATCGCCGAGACAAATCTTGCGTTTGCAAAGTCAGCACCTGCCGCCACTGTTCCGCCCGACTAGCCTCTTCTTTCAAAAAGGTGGGCGTAATACCCGACGCCAAGTAATTTCCCACTAACTCCAAAACCCAATCGGTGGCATCGGCAATACCTTTAATGGCATCGTCACTATCCATATCTACTAACACAAGCTGACGATGGGAAAATCCTTTTGATTCCGGCGCAGCGACGACTTTCTCCTTCGCCTCTGTCACCTGCCAAGTGGTGTCTGTAACTTGCAGGGCCAGCAGCCGAAGCATAGATTGCTCGACACCATCTATTTGATTCACCTGAGCGAGGTATCGCATAGCTTGTCTTTAATACTTGCCCTTAGTTCTGTGCCGTTTCGGTGATATTGCTGCTTCGGTGATATCGCTGCGACGGTATTTTATGCCCTGCTTTTGATTACCCATTTGATTACCCAGTTGCCGAAAGGCAGCCAGCCCTGGCAAATAACCACCCCCTTAAGCAATTACTACGATAGCCGATGCAACCTATCGCAACCCCTCACGGGTGAGGGCAAGCTCATAGTCGTTGGCAGCACTAGGGTCTGTCATCAATAAGGTCTGTCATCAATCAGAAACTATGATCAATACTGTAATCAATTCAGTCTCAAAACCCACATTCGCAAAGGTTCTAGCCCCTAGTGGTCTCTATTTTAAAGGGTAAATATTCCCCACTGCGTGCAGCTTCTGGAGATTAATTGATGGCACGCCCCAAGACAGTCGACCCTTATAAGGATTTCGTCCCCAGCATTCTTTTCCTTGAGGGGATACTAATCCTTACGGTGTAAAGCTTTCGGGCTTAATTAACGATACACCCTAACGTGGGTGCCCCCAGTATAGGCGCAAGTGCTAAACCAAGGTAGACGCAAGGTGGGGACTGTTGCGGGGATAAACGATATCGAGAAAACGCTTTGGGTAAAAGCTCTCGCCAAGGGTCTGAGCAAAGGCGAACTTTTGGGCGAATTTTTGAAACAAACTTGAAACAGACAGGACTTACGCAAAACTTCCCTCGGTAAAGGGGGAAGCCGATGCAACGTTTGTTTTTATCCTCCAGCAGCATGTCCTGCGTAAGTCTTGACAAACTTCTAGGAGCTGTCATCAATTAAGTCTCAAAGTCTTTGACTGTAAGGGTTTTAGCCCCTAATGTGCTTTGTTTGAAAAGACGTAGACTCCCTACTGTTTAAGGCTTCTGGTGCTTAATTGATGACACGCCCTAGCGATTGATGACACGCCCTAGCGCGAATACTGCAAACGAATTCTAAAAAAGCGTTGTAATCCGGAGAGCGATCCTTAAAGCTGCCATTACCATGGGAATGCTAGTTAACCTTTGAACCTTCCTATGGTTTTAACCCCATCAACGATGCTGGACTTGGGCACTGCTGCCCCGGATTTTGACTTGCCCGATGTGGTGTCTGGTGAGTCTATTACCTTAGAAAAATTTGCCGGGCAGCCTGGGTTGCTGATGATGTTTATTTGTCAGCATTGTCCCTATGTAAAGCATGTGCAAGATGAATTGGCGGCGCTGGGTCGGGATTATGGCGATAGCTTAGGAATCGTCGCCATTAGTGCCAATGACGCGGAAAAGTATCCTGACGATGGACCGGAGGGGTTGAAAACCATGGCAACCACTTTGGGCTTTGCCTTTCCGTTTTGCTATGACGAGTCTCAAATGGTTGCCCAGGCTTATACGGCTGCCTGCACGCCGGATTTCTTCCTATTCGCCGCTAGCGATAGTGGGTTTGAGCTGGCCTATCGTGGCCAGCTTGATGACAGTCGTCCCGGTAACGATAAGCCGGTGACGGGAAAAGATCTGCGATCCGCCATGGATACGGTGTTGGCAAAGTTGCCGATGCCCAGTGATCAGGTTCCCAGTATCGGCTGCAATATCAAATGGAAGCCAGGGAACGAGCCCAGCTATTTCGGAGCTTAGGGCAAGGTAAGACAGCCCTCTTTCGTTAGGAGTGGGAGGACGAGGGAGATCTTCAAAAAAACTTGCTTTCCCATCAAGGCAATATGGCAGGGCAAGGGTAGAGTCCCCCCTGCCATATTCCTTTTCAATGGGGGCGGCAGAATTTCGAAGCTCTGTTCGAAATTATTTTTTAGTGGTGCACTGCCAGATTTTTTCGGCGTGGTTATGAATATGGTCAGGAAAAGCCGGGGCTGGGGGCGATCGCCTCGAAGTTTAATCGGGCGATTGCGGTTGGTGAGTGTTTCCTTGCCCCTGTGCCTGCTGGGACTTTGTGGCGGCTGTATGGGGGATCATTTAACGGGAGGGGGAGATCGCCCCAGCTCCCAACCTTCAGCGACGCCGCTGATAAATGCACCGGATCCGGCGACGCCTTCTCAATTCAATCCTTCCCAATTCAATATTGATCCCCAGCCCTATGGGCGGCGATCGCTGGATTACTTTGAAACCATTGCTTTTGGCAGCGAATTCTCCCAAAGTTCTCCTGTTCGTCGGGTGCGTAAATGGACCAAAAATCTTCGTATTTCTGTGCAGGGGCAGCCCACAAGGCAAGATCGCCAAGCGTTAAACCGCATTGTCGACGAGCTTAACGAGCTTGTGACCCGTGATGGGATTCGCCTCGAACTGACGGAAACTAACCCCAATGTGTGGATTTTGGTGGTGCCCCACGGGAAGTTTGCGGAGTATGAGCCTAGCTATGTGCCAGGTAATTTGGGCTTCTTTTACACCTGGTGGAACGGCAATATGGAGTTAGTGCGAACGCGTATTTTGATTTCTAGCGATCGCATTAGCCAGGAAGAACGAAACCACCTTATTCGCGAGGAGTTAACCCAGTCTTTGGGGCTAATGAACGACTCTTGGGCTTACCAAGACAGCACCTTCTATCAAGGATGGACGCGCACCCAAGACTATTCGGACATTGACCGGGATTTGGTGCGAATTTTATACGACCCCCGCGTCAAACCCGGGCAAACACCAGCGCAAGTGCGCCGGGCACTACGGTAGTTTCCCAGCGCTTGCGATCTTTGTGTGTCCTATTCGCGGACCCAGCCCGTATCACCGCCGGGGCGATCAATTAAGGCAATGCCTTGTCCTTTGAGCTCGTCGCGAATACGATCTGCCTCGGCAAAGTTGCGCTCACTGCGGGCTGTCTTACGCGCCACAATAAGCGCTTCAATATCCCCATCATTAATTGCGCTCTCTTGGGTGTTGTCATGGGTGATCGCTTTGGGATCAATTTGTAACCCCAACACCACGGCCAACTGCACCAGGGTACGCCATTGGATCCCCAGCTTCTCCGGTTTCTCATCAAATTTGTCCGCGTGAACGATCTGGTTTGCCACCTTACGTAGGGGCTTAGCTAGTTCAAAAAGAACGGCGATCGCTTCGGGCGTATTCAAATCATCGTCCATGGCGTGCCTGAAGCGCTCCAGCGCATCGCCATCCAGGGGACCCTTCGTGGCGCTACCTAGACCCAAATCGGGAAAACGCCATCCAAAACTAAGCCCGTCCACCAAGGTGCCCCAGCCCTGCACCGCTGATGCGATCGCGTCAGCGGTGAAATCCATCGGTTTGCGATACTGGGCCTGCAAAATAAACAGGCGCACCGCCATGGGTTCAGGAGCACCGTCACTGTCCAAAAGCTGACGAATGGTAGTGAAATTGCCCAGAGACTTGGACATTTTTTCACCCCCCACATTCACCATGCCATTGTGCATCCAATAGTTGGCCAAAGTGCACCCCGAAGCCGCCTCTGACTGGGCGATTTCATTCTCATGGTGAGGAAATGTCAGGTCACCGCCCCCCATATGAATATCGATGGTGTCTCCCAAAGTGTCGCGAACCATCGCCGAGCATTCAATATGCCAGCCGGGACGCCCCAAACCCCACGGGGACTCCCAGGCCGGCTCCCCGGGCTTTGCGCTTTTCCACAGGGCAAAATCAACGGGATCCCGCTTTAGGGGATCACCCTCACCGCCTCGTCCGCTTGCCCCTGCCTGCAGATCATCTAAATTACGTCCCGATAATTTTCCATATTCGTCAAACTTACGGACAGAGAAATACACATCTCCGTCCGCAGCATAGGCCATGTCTTTGGTTTCCAACTTCTGGATAAGCTTTTTGATGCTGTCCAGGGTGTGGGTTGCTCGGGGATAACTGTCAGCTCGCTGGATATTGAGCCGGTCCATATCTTCAAAGTAAGCGGCAATATACTTTTCTGACACCGCCTCCATGGTGGAGTCTTCTTGACGGGCGCGATTTAGAATCTTGTCATCAATGTCGGTGAAGTTTTGCACGTACTTCACCTCATAGCCGCACCACTGAAAATATCGCCGCAAAGTATCCCAGGCAACATAGGATCGGGCGTGCCCCAAATGGCAGTAGTCATAAACCGTCACCCCGCAGCAATACATTTTCACCTGGTATGGAGAGAGAGGGTTAAACTCCTCTTTTTTTCGACTTAGGGTGTTGTAAAGCTTAAGGGTCATGGGTGATCACGAAAGCAACATTAGGAAAGGGTAGGTTGAGCCTTTAATGATAGCCGTTGGCCAGCAGCAAGTCGTTGTAGAATTTGCTGCCGCAGGGCTGCTGTCAAATAAACAATTATTCAAAAAAGGTAAAAACGCTAAATCAACGTTCTCGATAGACTACACTAGCCGGGATTCAGAAGCTACCCCTTCTAGGAGCTGTTTACGAGCTTGTTACTTGCCTTAACTTAACTGTGAATTAGGGCGGTTACACCGAGCTTTGGCAGCCTTGCACCGTGGGAAATGCACGCCCTAACTCACCTTAAACTGTCGTCGTTAACGCTTTTGGGTTTCTAAGTAGGCAGCTAGCACCTCGTTAACCAGTGCCGTCACTGGCTGGTTGCGATCTGCAGCCAATTGCTTCAAAGAGGCGTAGTTATTGTCCTGTACTCCAACCCGATGACGTTTTTTGCCGGGAGTCGATTGTTGAGCTACAGGTGCTTCTAACGATTTTTCCGAATCTTGTGGATTCTTGTCCTGCTGCTCTTCTAGGGATGGTTTGTACGCCTGAATAAAATGCATCAGGGTGTCAAATCCCACGCGATCACAGAAATCTCCAAAGCTTTCTGTGCCCTGGCGCGATCGCTTGAAATAGACGAAAATCGGCTCCAGGAACGACTCTAAGTCTGGGTCCTTCAGCTTTTGCACAATGGGACGTGCTAAGCGGGTGTGATTAGGAGCGCCCCCCAGCCACACCTGGTAGGCGTTGGAACCACTGCCCACCAGGGCTAGCTCCGCCAAATAGGGGCGCGCACAGCCATTAGGGCAGCCGGTCATTCGCACCACAAAATGCTCATCTTCCAGCCCCACCTTGGTCATCAAACTGCGCACCCGATCCAAAATACTGGGCAACGCTCGCTCCGATTCGGTAATGGCTAAGCCACAGGTGGGCAAAGCTGGGCAAGCCATAGATCGGCGCACCAGCGGATCAATTTCCTCCACCGCCATTACGCCGCTGTCCTTGAGGATTTTGTTGATCTTTTCGCGATCGCCCGCCTCAATGTCATAAATCAGCACATTTTGCTGGGGCGTCACCAGCATCGGAATGTAAAAGGTTTCTACAATTTCCCGCAGGGCAGAGCGCAATTTAAAATCGCCTTCATCCTTAACGCGACCGTTTTCCACAGAGATGCCTAAGAAATACCGGCCATCTCCCTGTTCATGCCAACCGAGAAAATCTCGATACTCAAACGGCGGCGTCTCCCGGATGGGATCCAAGACTTTGCCAAAATAACCCTCAACGGTGTCGCGGAACTTGTCGACGCCCCAGTCGTGAATCAGGTACTTCATGCGGGCGTGGCGACGCTCGACGCGATCGCCATAGTCTCGCTGGGTGGCCACCACCGCCTTCACCAGCTCATACACGTCATCCTTACCCACAAAGCCAATGGGGTCCGCTACCCGGGCAAAGGTTTCCTCTTTGTTGTGGGTTCGCCCCAAACCGCCGCCAGCATACACATTAAACCCTTCTAGATTGCCGTCACTATCGACAATCACCACCAGCCCCACATCCTGGGAAAACAAATCTACCGAATTATCCCCAGGCACCGTTACCGCGCACTTGAATTTACGAGGCATGTAGTGGGTGCCATAGATAGGCTCAACCCCTGCCCGTGCTTCCAAAGTAGGAGTACTGCCTTCCCGCGCTGCCACCACCGCTGGATCTTCCTCAAGGCTGACCGCCTTTTCCCCGTCTAACCAAATCTCGTAATAAGCCCCCGTTTGCGGCGTCAATAGGTCCGCTATGTTGTTTGCATAGGTCAGGGCGTATTCGTATTCCGGACGATTTTTGTAGGGAGCCGGAGGAGCCATCACGTTGCGATTCAAATCGCCGCAAGCTCCCAGGGTAGATCCCAGGTTTGCCACAATGCGCTGAATGGCTGCCTTCAGATTTTTCTTCAGGATTCCATGTAGTTGGAACCCTTGCCGCGTCGTCGCTCGCAAATTACTGACGCCATATTCATCAGCCATATCGTCTAAGGCTAGATAAAGCTGAGGCGGAATATAGCCCCCTGGATTTCGGGTACGGAGCATCATCTGATAGCTCTTACCCTTCTTATTTTTAATGTCGTCGCGATTGGACTGTTGGTAGGACCCGTGGAACTTCAGGATTTGAATTGCCTGCTGGGAAAAATGGTCCGTGTCCTCTAGAAGCTCCGAAGCTACCGGCTCTAAAAGAAACTGACTATCTTCTTTGATGTGTTCCAGCCGGGACACTTTTTGCTCGGCCACGGCCAGGCTAGGAGATTGAACCATTGATTTCTGAATAAGTCACGCTGCTCTAGCAAAGGGGGCTGACTGGTTTCTTAACAAAAATCAATCAGCGTACTACATTCTAACATTTTGGTCCGGAAGATTTGCCCATCTAGCAAGGTTAATTAAATCAATTTTGATAGGACCGCCGTAAATGCTGATACGGTCATGGGTGGGAGTTAGGAATTCTTCTTAACAAGAATTAAGGTGGTTGTGTTTTCTCTGCTTAATATTTTTTGATGTCACCGAAGCTTTCGTGGGGCGATCGCGACTAAGGTCCATCATCAATTGGGCTCTGTCAGCCTTGTTCAGGGAGGAATAGGGATTTGTAGCCCACAAGACACCGAACGCTGAAGCCGTTATTGCCACTAATTTTGAAATGCGATTGATGGCAATTCCCAGTAAGCGAGAACAGCTATTGATGCAGCTTGTCTTTTGGGCGATCACTCAAACTTCATCAAAAATTACGCGATCAGAATTAGATTAAATTTTTCTTCCTATGCGCTGTCGTCTAGCCCGTTTAAGCGATTCCAATTGCGCCACTTGTCTAAGTTCCTCGACGCCAGAATTACACGGCTCCCAGAAGCGAGATGCCTGGGGGCACTTGTTAAACTGTTGCCATTGGGAAATTCCCTTTCGAGTTTCACTCTATTTGGAGCCTACTTCTAATTAGATCCTATTTTTGGAACTAATTTTTGGAACTAAGAACGCGAATAAAGATGTTGCTTCTGCCCAATAGCTTTAACACCGTTATCATCAGCGTTTCCTTGGGAACTCTAGCAGTAATGTTGTAATTAAAGCTGTAACTCAAAGCGTTGGACCCAGTGAAATCCTGACTCTGTAAGCTTTTGTAAACTTGAAGTCGCGTCTTTCTGATCCCGTAAACCGAACTATATTCCACGAACAAATTTAACTATGGCAGCCACGGTAAAAGTCATTTGCCCCGAAGGAATTTTAGATGGCACTCAGGCAGGGGAATTCCGTAAACAGGTCGGAGACGCAGTGGAAGGCGGTTCGGAAACTGTTCTGATCGATTTTAAAAATGTGACCTTTATGGACAGTTCCGGTTTGGGAGCGCTGGTTTTGTCTCTGAAATCCGTTCGCGCCGCCGGAGGTAAGCTGTTTGTCTGTTCCGTTAATGAACAGGTGAAAATGCTGCTGGAACTTACCAGTATGGATCGGGTTTTCGAAATCTTTGAATCTCAAGAAGCATTTGAAAAGGCCGCTGCGGCATCGTAGCCACCAGAACTGCGTTCTAGGGGCTGTCATCCATTCAATTTCTTAGTCAAGAGCTGTAAGGGTTTTAGCTTTTATCGTTTTTGGGTTTTAAAGGGCGTGTGTTCCCCACTGCACGAGGCTTTAAGCACTTAATCGATGACACGCCCCAAGGATCGCGCTTGAAGATTTGGCATGTTTGTTTTTTCCATCGCCACCATGATGGCTGCAACAGCGGCTGTCATGGTGACTGTTAGTTCGGCTACATGTTTTTTTAGTGGATTTCTTCTTAGCTGAACATTGGCAGAAGTTTTGAGGGGGTTAACCTTGGGCGATCGCCGCCAACATGGGATCTAATTTTCCTTCTGCATCTAGGGCATGGATATCATCACAGCCGCCCACATGCTGATCGCCGATAAAAATCTGGGGCAGCGATCGCCGTCCATTGGACCGTTCAGCCATCGCTGCTCGACCCTCTTCATCCCCATCCAAAACGTACTCGGTATAGTCCACCCCTTTGCTATCTAGAAGCTTCTTTGCGCGGATACAAAACGGGCAGGTGGTCCAAATGTAAATTTCAACGCCGGTCATAGGAAATCCTTGGGGAAGTAAAATTAGCTGAGAAGTGGTACGTGCCGATAACGGTATCAAGAAACATATCCCGTTAAAGATATCTGAGCTACCTTAGCGTCTTTGGAAGATTCCGCCCCTGGTAAGAGCCGAACGAATCGGTGGCAATTTCCGCCGCCAGAACCTTGTCTTAATTTCGCTAAAAAGGATAGAGAAGAAACGTCACTGACCACGCCCCGTTGCACTTTTGAAAGCGCTCTGGGCTTTCACCGTCAGTGTTTCCATTACCCGTAAACGTTTTGTTAGACGTTTCATTTTTATGTCCTTTACCTCAGTTAAATCGGTATCTGCCATGGATTCTCCAGCAATTAATATTGGCATCGCTCCCAAAGATCGTGAGGCGATCGCCCAAGGTTTATCGCGCTTACTAGCGGACACTTACACTGTTTACCTCAAGACCCACAACTTCCACTGGAACGTTACCGGTCCTATGTTCCAAACCCTGCATCAAATGTTTGAGATGCAATACAACGAACTATGGCTGGCGGTAGATATGATCGCCGAGCGCATTCGAGTGTTGGGTTATCCTGCGCCGGGCACCTATCGGGAATATGCGGAATTAACCTCCATTGAAGAAACGGAGGGAGTTCCCAGTGCCCAGGAAATGATTCGACTGCTGGTGGAAGGGAACGAAGCCGTGGTGCGCACCGCCCGCAGTATCTTTCCCACGGTCGAGTCCGTTGACGATGAACCGTCTGCCGACCTGTTGACCCAGCGTATGCAAACCCACGAGAAAGCCGCCTGGATGTTACGGAGCCTCCTAGAATAATCGCCCAGTCCCCCCCCCCTTAACCGGGGGACGGGGAATCTTCCAAAATTCAAGTCTGCAGCCAGGAATTCTAGGGCGTGTCATCAATTGAGCACCAGAAGCCTTACGTGGTGGGGAATACACGCCCCTTTAAAGCAAAAAGTGCTGAGGCACTGAAACCCTCACAGCTAAAGGCTTTGCAACTCAAATGATGACAGCCCCTAGTGAAGCATCTAGAAATTTTGATGAAAGGGAAAGAACTAAGGGCAATTTAGCCAGTGTTGCGCATGCCAGCGGCAATGCCATTGATGGTTAGCATTGCTCCACGCAGCAACTCGCTGCGGCTATAGCCAGAGCGCACCATGCCACCCGCGTTACGGTTCTTGTGATCCCGAAGTCGCTTCAGCAGCGATGCCTGCACAAAGCCCAGGGGCACGATGGTGCCGTTACGTAGATACACGGAGCGTTGTAGGGGCAAATCGCCGTCTAGTAACGCTTGATGGTTGGTTACCTGCAATACCAAGTCGCGGGTTAGGCGAAACTCTTCAGTAATTTCATCGAAAATTACCTGGAAGCGATCGCGGTTCTCCGGCTTCGTTAGCTGGGTCATATAGTGATTTGCAATATTCAAATCCACCTTTGCCAGGGTCATTTCCACTTTGGAAATCGCCATTTTGAAAAATGGCCACTTGAAGTAGAAATACTGCAACAGCTTCATATGCTCCTCGGGATCTTCATCAATAAAGTCCTTCAGGGCAGTGCCGACTCCATACCAGGCAGGTAATAGGAACCGACTTTGAGTCCAGCTAAATACCCAAGGAATTGCCCGCAGGCTGCTTAAATCTTTTTTGCCAGAACGACGGCGAGCCGGGCGTGACGAAATTTGCAGCTGGCTGATTTCTTCCAGGGGCGTAACCTCCATAAAGAAATCTAAGAAGTCCGGCTGTTCGTAAATCAAGCTGCGGTAGTGGGAGCGCGATCGCGACGCCAGACTTTCCATAATGGTGTTCCACGGTTCAATATCATCAAAACCGCTACCCAACAAACTGGACTGGAGGGTCGCCGTCGCCACCTTTTCTAAGTTAAAAATCGCCAGCTCTTGCAAAGAATACTTCGACGCCAGCACCTCCCCCTGCTCAGTAATTTTGATCCGTCCTTGAATACTGCGACCAGGCTGGGCCAAAATTGCCTCGTAAGCGGGACCACCGCCCCGTCCTACGGAGCCACCGCGCCCATGGAAAATACGCAGAGCTACATCATATTTATCAGCAATACCCTGGAGGGCTTTTTGGGCTTTATGGATTTCCCAGTTGCTGCTTAAAAATCCCGAGTCCTTATTGCTGTCGGAATAGCCAAGCATTACCTCCTGCAAGTCGAGTTCCGCTTTGCGAGACCCTTCTTTGGAGTCGTCTTCCGCCGCCGGATCCTTGCCCCCTGCCAGCACCGCTCGATATAGAGGCAGGGAAAACAGCTCATCCATTACCGCTGGAGCCCGCTTTAGATCTTCCACCGTCTCAAACAGGGGCACCACCCGCAGCCGGCTTACTCCGGTCACCGGGTCATATAGCCCACATTCTTTTGCCAGCAACAGCACCTCCAACAAATCACTAGCATGGTGGCTCATGCTGATGATGTAGGTTTGGCAAATTTCCTGCCCAAATTCCTGCTGTAGACGACGCACCATATGGAACGTTTCCACAATTTCCCCATTAGAGGGATCTTTAAAGGGCAAATCCACCGGCACCAGGGGACGGCGGGTGCGCAGCTCCTGGCATAGCCAGTCCGCCCGCTCCTTCTCATCCATGTCTGGATAGGGCTTATCTAGCACCTGCAAGTAATCAGTGATTTCGTGGATGGTTGCCACATGGCGGGAGCTTTCCTGGCGAATATCCAGGTGCACCAAGTTGAAGCCAAATACCTCCACCTGACAAATCAGGTCATCTAAATCGCGACAGGACAAGCCCGTTTTTTTCAGGCTCTTGCTAATTAGGGTTAGCTCAGCTAAAAATTCGTCGCCAGATCCGTAAATATTAGACGACGCGTTGTCGAGCATATCTTTGTGAAGCTCGTCGCCGTTGTAAATGCGCTGCGATCGCGCCAGGGTATTTTTCAACCGCTGTTCGATATAAGCCAGCTTCAAGCGGTAGGGCTCTTGGCGATAGCGAATGGACCAGCGCTCGTACACTTCCGGCATTAGAGCATGGTCTTGCTCCAGGGACTCTAGCAAGTCCGGTAGCACATCGCTCCAGTGCAACGATAGGCTGAGCAACCCCGTTAGATTTTTAATTGAGCCCAGATATTTCTCCAGCACCAAATTGCGCTGGTAACCTGCCGTCTTCCAGGTCACATCGGGAGTTACTGACGGATTACCGTCCCGGTCCGAGCCCACCCAGGAGCCAAAGCGGCAAAAATCATAGCTAGGGGGCTTTAGGGATGGAAAGCTGGCCTTCAGAGAATCCTGAAAGCGACGGTACAGCTCGGGAATAGCATCAAACAGCACTTCTTCAAAGTAGTGCAACGCATAATCCACTTCATCGAGCACCTTGGGCTTGAATTGATGCAGCTCATCGGTACGCCACCATAAACGAATTTCCTCCGTTAGCCGCTGCCGTAGGGCTTCCACCTGCCAAGGTGCACCGCCGCCCTCTTCCGTGCGATCCAGCTCCTGGAGGATGCGCACAATGCGCCGCTGTTTGCCACGAATGGTGTGGCGCACAATTTCCGTAGGGTGGGCGGTGAATACCAACTGCACATCAAGCTGGTCAATCAGCCGTTGGATTTGCCGAGGGGGAACGTTAACACGCTTAAGGTAAGGGAATAGCCAGCTAAAGGTGCCCACGAGCCCTTCCGAAGATGAGGGAACGGTTTTTTCCAGCAAGGTCGCTTCAATGGCTCCCGCCCCATCATCGGCCGAGCCTGTTTTCTCACTGGCAGTGCCACCATTGGCTCCATTGCTGTTAACGCTGGGGGGGGCGATCGCCTCTTGGATTACGCCCATGGCAGGCGGAGGAGAAGGCGCTGCGCTTTTTTCCTTTTGCACTCGCTGTTCGTAATGCTGCTCAACAATATTGATGAGCTGAAAATACAGGGCAAACGCTCGGGTGGTTTGGATCGCCTCATTTAAATCTAGCTTTTCCACCAGGGGCAGCACTTCCGCTGTGGGAAAGTCCGACGCTTGTCCCTCTGGAGTGCACAGGTCGCGCATCTTATCCAGCAAATCCACCAGCTCCTGACCACACTCCTGCTTCAACACGCTGCGCCATAGGTCCTCCACCACCCTAAGGCGATGGTGCAAAAATAAATCTGATGCGGAAGAGGAGGTGCTGATATTGCGGTCCAGCAATTGGGTAGTCGAACTCATAAACCCTTGGCAGCCTTACTGTTAACTCAATTTTTACAAATGAATCTTGGGTCAGTGTCCAGCGCGATGACCCGGCGATTCCAGCGTACATCCCGAAAGTCTTGATTTTCAAAGTTTCACTGTCGAGGTTGTACCAAAACTATCTGATTTGTTGGGGACTCATTACTGGGAGCTGTCACCAATTAAATCTTTAAGTCAAGATTCATGAGCCTTCCAGCTCCTGACACTTTTTGTTTTTAAAGGACGTGTATTCCCCTCTGGATCAGGTTTCTGGAGCTTAGTGGATGACATGCTTTAGCTCTTGTGATCCTCGTTGGCGTTCTAAATCACTTTCAAGTATCAATTATTTCACTGATTGATTATTCCAGATTGATTTTATGGGGCTTTTACGGGGCGTTGTCAGCGGGTGGTGATGATCTCTGGAACTAGGAGCCAACGAAGGACTCTTCCTGATTTAAAATCCACTACTAGGGGCTGTCGTTATTTAAGGGTGAAAGTCTTTAGCTGTAAGGGGTTCACCCCTCAACGCTGTTCGCTTTAAAGGGCGTACACTCCCCACTACGTCAGGCTTCTGGTGCTCCATTAACAACGCGCCTTAGTTGAGAACTTAAGAAGGATCTTCTTTTATGGGATCGTCTTCTGTGGAGTCGGTGGCAGAATCAGCATCAGAATTATGTAGCAGGGGGAGGCGATCGCCCCGAAACAGCTCTTCTCCCCAGGATCCCAGCTGCTCTAAGCCCTTCGCTATTTGCCGACCCCCAGAGATCGCCGCCAGGGCCGACACCGACATCAGTCCCAGACACAGGGGATTGCGAGCCAAGTCTCCCACCAAACTATAAAGGGGACTGTCCATTAACGTTGGTTTGGAAGACGATGGGGCTGACTTTTGATCGGAATCCTGATGGGACTCAGATGATGATGCGTTTAGGACGATGGGTAGCAATGGAGAAAACTGGGGCAGCAGTGACACGGGAAATAAATTTGCGGTTAGGGCTCTGGCGAGCATAGGGGGTAAAGGATCAACAAACATCGGGCTTAGGTATGGCGGGTATGGAATGGGTCCATTAAGACACCAGAGTTATGAGCATCGGGCAATGTCGATCGCGACGGCAAAATAATCCCCAAAGATTAGAGAAAATTTAAAGACAGCAACTTAAATAAGGCAATCTATAGACAAGAGCCATACTTCAAGAACCATAGTCAAAGATGCGATCGCAAATCGTAGTGGAAGAAACAGCTCCGGTGATTAAACTGCGGTGCAGCTAAAGCAGTGGCAGAGGAAAAAATAGGGCTCGCTGGTGGACGATCCTCGCCCCAACCTCCCCCGACAACCGTCCTTTACACTAACTTTTAGGGCAGGTGCTAGGGTCTAGGGCAGATGCTGGGGGCTGTGCTCAGTAAATTTCAAACTCAACAATCACGAGGGTCACGCGATCCCTAGTCTGTTTATTTGAGAGGGCGTGTACTCCCCACTGCGTAAAGCGTCTGGCACCTAACTGAGCACACGCCCTAGTGTAGATATATGTCGTTGATGTATGTCTTTAACGTTGATGTACGGTCAGCTAGTCCGTAACTGTAACTCTGTTCAGGCTGTTGTAAGCGTTTTGGAAAAAGCAATGGATTTGGTTTCGCTGATTCAGTCCGTGTCCCCTGGGGGGATTTTTCCAGGATTAACTTCTTCAGGGATTCCAGGACTCCTGAACTTTTTGGGGGTGTTTCTGGGAGATCAGGGGGCACTGGGGCGATCGCCTCTCGCTGTCGACCTTTTGGGCGAATTCACCTCCCCCGGTCCCATTTTCTTTGAAGCCGGTCCTGTGACGGTGCGCTGGTACGGGTTTCTAATCGCCTCGGCGCTGCTGCTGGCGGTGTTTCTGTCCCAATACTTGGCGCGCCGGCAGGGGGTCAATCCCGAAGTGATGGGGGATGTGGCGATTTGGCTGGTGGTTGGGGCGATTCCCTGTGCTCGGCTGTACTATGTCCTATTCACCTGGGACAACTACGGTGGCGACATTAGCCGGATGATTGCCATTTGGGAGGGCGGTATTGCAATCCATGGGGCAATTATTGGCGGCACCATCGGGGCATTACTCTTTGCCAAGCTTAATAAATTTTCCTTCTGGAAAATGGCGGATTTGGTGGCACCGTCTTTGATTCTGGGGCAGGCTATCGGACGTTGGGGAAATTTCTTTAATTCGGAGGCGTTTGGTGGTCCCACGGATTTGCCTTGGAAGTTATTTATTCCTCGCGATCGCCGTCCTTTCGGGTATTTTCAAACGGAATATTTCCACCCCACCTTTCTCTACGAGTCCCTGTGGAACCTGATGATATTTGCCGCGCTGATGTGGATTTTCTTCCGCAGTTTGCGCGGGCTGTGGCCGCGGGTGCGACCGGGGGCGTTATTTTGCGTTTATGCCATTGGCTATAGCTTTGGGCGGCTTTGGATCGAAGGGTTGCGCACCGATAGCTTGATGTTTGGAGAGGTTCGGGTAGCCCAGCTAATCAGTATTCTGGGCGTCAGCTTAGGGACGTTAGGGCTTTGGTGGCTTTATGGAAAACGGCGATCGCTCCCCGATGTCAGCACCTATTTGCCACCGTTGAAACCTGAGGGCAAACCCGTGGCGTCTAACAGCGATTCGTAAAAAGCAATGTTGACAAGGGGCGACTCTATGGACATCGGTAGACGGGAACAAATCGGTAGACCGCGACAAATTCGGGCGTGTCATCTTAGGGCGTGTCATCAATGCAAGCGATGATCCTCAGCGATCGCTGACGGTTTTACTCATTCAAGACTTGGTCATACAAGAGTAAGAGTTGGCCATAAATGATGACAGCCCCGAGAAAGTCCACTAACAAAAGCTTTAAAAAAGCCCTTGACCGCCGAATAGTGAGACACAATAACGGTGAAATTCCTTGGTGTGGTCATCATAAATTCGTATTAGCAGGTTTGAGCCGTTGGGATGTGCCGCCCTAGCCTATTTCGGGCGGGACGTGACTCTCCCCGTTGCGCAAGGCTTGTAGGGGTGCTTAGCGGTAATGATGACGCTCCCCAAGATACGGTCGGCAGAGTATAGTCGGTCAGATGTCGGCTAAACATCCTTACGCCGACAAGCGGGCACTATTGGGCGAGCACCACCCCGTATGACATTACGTTTACTAGGCGTTTACTATCTATTGGGCTAAGGGGCAGTGGCAAAGTATCAAAGAGTTTTGTTGAAGCTAAGCGGGGAGGCGCTGATGGGACAACTGTCCTACGGTATTGATCCCGCTATTGTCAAGGGTATTGCTGAGGAGATTGCTTTGGTGGCGGAGCAGGGCACTCAGTTGGCGATCGTGGTGGGCGGCGGCAATATTTTCCGTGGCGTCAAGGCGGCGGCGGGGGGGATGGATCGGGCTACCGGCGACTATATCGGTATGATTGCCACGGTGATGAATGCGATGACGTTGCAAGATGCTTTGGAGCGTATGGGGGTGCCGACGCGGGTGCAAACGGCGATCGCCATGCAGGAAGTGGCAGAACCCTACATTCGCCGTCGCGCCATTCGCCACCTGGAGCGGGGGCGGGTGGTGATTTTCGGCGCGGGCTCCGGTAATCCCTTTTTTACAACGGATACGACGGCGGCGTTGCGGGCGGCAGAAATTGACGCGGAAGTAATATTCAAGGCCACCAAGGTCGATGGGATTTATGATTGTGATCCGGCGACCAATGCGGACGCTAAACGCTATACGAGCCTGAATTACACCCACGTGCTCGCCAATGACCTGCGGGTGATGGATAGTACGGCGATCGCCCTGTGTAAGGAAAACGATATTCCCATCGTGGTTTTTAACTTAACCACGGAAGGCAATATTAATCGGGCGGTGATGGGTGAATCAGTTGGAACACTTGTGGGAGGAAACTGTGATGTCGTCTGAGCTGCTATCTGAGCTGGAAGAAAAAATGAATAAGTCCGTAGATTCGACTCTACGGGCATTTAACACTTTGCGCACCGGGCGAGCCAATACGGCGCTGTTGGACCGGGTTGAGGTGGACTATTACGGCACGGCGACCCCTCTCAAGCAAATTGCCGGAATCACGGTGCCCGATTCAAGCACCATTGTGATTCAGCCATATGATGCCAGTGCTTTGACCAATATTGAGCGAGCAATTTCCATGGATTCGTCCCTGGGTTTGAATCCCAATAATGACGGTAAGCTGATTCGGCTGAATATTCCCCCACTCACCGAGGAGCGCCGTAAAGAGTTGGCGAAGGTGGCGGCAAAATATGCGGAAGAGGGCAAGGTGGCCTTGCGGAATATCCGTCGTGATGCGATCGACGGCGTGCGTAAGCAGGAGAAGGCAAGCGATATTTCCGAAGATGAGTCGCGGGACCTCCAGGACAGCGTTCAAAAGGTCACCGACAAGTTCTCGGGCAAAATTGACAGCCTTTTGAAGGATAAAGAAAAGGAAATTATGTCGGTATAGATAGTTCGTTGGTGGCGTAAACGCACCGCTCAGCCATTGTTGCTTTTGAGGCGGTGCGTTTTGCATCTCTGGCGCATTTTTCTGATTTTGTTGTGGGAATCTTTTTAAGAGTTTTTTAATGGCGGAACTACAGGTTGGCGATCGCGCCCCAGATTTTGAGTTGCTCGACGGCGAGGGCAACACGGTTAAGCTGGCTGATTTTCAGGGCAAGCGGGTGATTTTGTACTTCTATCCCCGCGACAATACCCCCGGCTGTACCAAAGAAGCCTGCGGGTTTCGCGATCGCCAGTCAGAATTTGCGGAAAAAAACACCGTAATCCTGGGCATCAGCGGCGACGACGCCAAATCCCACGGCAAATTCACAAACAAGTTCGACCTAAATTTTCCGCTGCTGTGCGACACGGAAAATAAGGTGGCGGAAGCCTACGGCAGCTATGGACTCAAGAAATTTATGGGGCGCGAATTTATGGGCACCTTCCGCCATACCTTCGTCATTGCTCCCGACGGCACCTTAGAAAAAATCTACCGCAAGGTGAAAGCTGAGCCCCATCCCGCCCAGGTGCTTGAGGATCTGGCGGAACTGCCGCCCGTTGGTTAGAGGATCCGATGAATTTTCTGCGGGCGATTTGGACGAAAGCTTTGCCCCAAATCTGGCGCTACGGCAAAACCTTTTTGGGATTGGTGTTCCGCCATCCTCTGGTGGGGGCAACGGCGATCGCCCGGCTGGACGATAATTCAATAATTTTGGTGCGGCGCAAAGACGACGGCCTATGGTCCATTCCCGGCGGACTGGTGGACTGGGGAGAAACGGTGGAAAGCGCCGTGGTGCGAGAGGTCCAGGAAGAAACGGGGCTAACTGTAACTAGCGTGGATCGGCTGGTGGGGGTTTACTCGTCCGTGGGGCGCGATCCCCGGATGCACTCCGTATGTATTGCCGTAGCGGTCCATGTTCAGGGACAATTTGCGGTGGGCGATGCCTTGGAAATTTCCGGCATCCGCGCCTTCCCCGCCGATCAAGTGCAGCAGCTTATCAATACATCCTCTCTGTCCCACGACCATGCCCGACAGCTTCAAGATTACTTCAGTGGGAGCACAGCCCTCCGTTAAAGATCCCAGGGCAAACCGACGCAACGGTCGGCTGCGGCTGCCCCAAGGACAATGGTTTTGGAAGGAGGATGGGCGAGGTGCTCCGGTGGTTTTTCTCCACGGAATGCCCGGTGATAGCAGCCAGTGGGATTATGTGCTGGATTCGGTGATGGAACGCCACCATGACGATCTCCATTGTTTTGTGCCAGATCTGTTGGGCTGTGGCGAGTCTCTATCCGCCGTGGGTAGCTCCATCACCATCCAACGGGATGCCCTGCTGGCTTATTTGAACGCTTTGGATTTACAGCAAGTGTGGCTAGTGGGTACTTCCGTAGGGGCGTGGGTGGGATGTGATTTGGCGATCGCCCACCCCCACCGAGTCACCGGTTTAGTCCTGCTGGATCCCGACGGAGCCATACTACCCAAGCCCCTGCAACGTCAGCGCCGTCGCCAGTATCGTTGGGGTCGGCGATCCCTGCGCCGTCAGTGGCTAGGACTGGCCAAACGCTTCTCCCGCCGCGCCACCGCCCGCTGGCACCAGGTGCAATATCTGCGCTCCCACGGGGATCAATTTAAACTATGGGACCGACTGCTCATTAAACGCCCCAAAGCAGAGCGCCAGGGGGAATGGCTCAGCGGCAAGCTGGAGGGAGTAAAACAGCCCGTGCTCCTAATGCGCAGCGCTAACCCCGACCCCATCAGCGGGCATAACTATCAGCACTTTTCCAGGGCGATCGCCCAAGCAAAACACCAGCCCCTGGATGCGCTCCCTGACAGCCTTAGCGCCACCTATATCAACAGCAATCCCAACAGCATCCCCCTTATTGATCCCGTCAATAATCCGCCGGAAGCCAGCGCCGAAATCGCCCGGCACCTAACCCAATTTATTTTGTCCCCTCGAGACACCGACGCCCCAACCACTGCCACACTATGACCCCCCCGGATCAGCCCCGCCCCGATCAGCCCCGCCCCGATCAGTCTCACCCCGAGCAGTCTCATCCCGATCAGCTACGCCAACTGCTAGCGGAAGTCGCCCAAGGGCAAGTTTCCCCCGATGCCGCCTACGCCCAACTGAAAACCCTGCAATTTGAGGCGATCGACGACTTTGCCAAAGTGGACCATCAGCGGGCTATGCGCACCGGCTTTCCCGAAGTGATTTGGGGACCGGGCAAAACCCCCGAACAAATAGCCCAAATTATGACTGCCATGGGGAACCACGCCAGCACCATCATGGTCACCCGCCTCGACGACGACGCCTATCGATCACTGCAAAGTTTGGTGCCCAATCTGCAATATTTTGACCGCGCCCGCATCGGAGCATTGCGATCATCCGAAACCCTATATCAACCCATTCACCCCGGTGAAATTGGCATCGTCTCCGCCGGTACTGCCGACTTGCCCGTTGCCGACGAAGCTGCCGTTACCGCCGAACTAATGGGTTTTAAAGTGAAGCGTCTATGGGACGTGGGTGTTGCCGGCATCCATCGTTTACTAGCCCACCGGGAGCAGCTTACCCAATTTGACGTAATTATCGTAGTGGCCGGCATGGAAGGAGCCCTTCCCAGCGTCGTTGCCGGTCTCGTCAATTGCCCCGTAATCGCCGTTCCCACCAGCATTGGCTATGGCGCCCACTTCAACGGTCTCGCTGCCCTGCTGTCCATGCTTAATTCTTGCGCCACCGGTATCGGCGTAGTCAATATTGACAACGGCTTCGGGGCTGCCATGCTATCGGGGCAAATCCTCCGAGCCGCCTACGGCATCAGCCGCCGTCAATAGCTAACCTCTGTCAAAGTTCTTGGGGAAACAGCACCCGTGCGCCCCCCAGCAAAATTGCGCCCAAACTAATTTGCGCCACCACGGGAATAGAAAAGAAAAAACACACCCAGCAGCCAGCACCAACGGTGCCCAGTAAGATTTTCGGCACTTCGTCGCCGGGGGACACTCGCGCCATAAAGCGATAAGCAACCACGGACGCGATCAAGAGAAAAATTGAAGTGAGGCAAGTTGTGGTCACAAGAGCACCTTGCAATATTTCTTTAACAATATTTTGTAATATTACAGAAAGTTTTTATTTATGGCAACATTGAGCAATGTCGCATCAAAAGAACTTTTCTGTGGAGCGTTCCGGTCAATTTGTATAGCCTATGGCAGAAATTCTGCATCGCCGGTAATATTTCCAACTTTTGCAGCTGCTGCCCCTAAAAAAGATAAATACTGATAGAATTCTGAGTGCAATTAATCCGCGGCGGTCGTTGTTGTTGCGACTAGTGCCGGGTGATTTAAGGCTGCCGATGTAGCTCAGGGGTAGAGCATTCGATTCGTAATCGAATGGTCAGCGGTTCAATTCCGCTCATCGGCTTACTCTGTTGACTGCTCTTAAATTGTATCGGAGAACACTGTTTTTCGGTGGTGATTTCTAACGTGGCTAGGCGTTATCCGGATCACCCACCAAGTTCTTTAAACCCTTCGCCAAGTTGGGGGCTTAGGATTGGGAATAAGGAGCCTCAGTGACAATCTCATGCGTTACAAGATTAGTGGGTGATAGAGATATGGTGAATGTTCGTTTCCCCTAGGCACCGATGGAAAGAGTTTGTTTAGGTAAAGGCGTTGATGCCGATATGACCATCACCAAAGGCTTTACCAGCAATGTAGAAGTCTTGGGGGTAAATCCATTGGGATTCCAAAGGTCCATGGATTTGGATGCCGGTCATCACTGAATAGTGGAATACGTTTGTGTCAAGGCTGCTTAAAAGCTTACCCACGTCCGCGGAAATAATTTGACTCGCTAGTTGGGTGATGCCCACCAGGTCCGGGCGATCGCCATATTTCAGTTGGGACAGGATTTTTTGGCGAATGATGGTTTGCTCAATATCCTGCATATCCATCTCAATCATCAATTTCCCCATTTCCAGTTCCGCCACGATTGCCTCTAAAGCACCGCAGGCATGGGACGCATCGGCGATGCCCTCCCGACTCACTTCCCCCACTTTTCCATAGCGGGAAATGGCAATGTGGGGCATGGCGTAGAACGTAAAGCGCCGGAGACCACTCAGTAGCGGGGTGTGTCCTTTAGCCGCCGCTAGCCCGGTTTTGCCCATGAGCACAAAGCCCCCCAAGCTACAGCAGTTAAAGGTTTTGCCCCAGTATTTCACCACCGCCTCGTACAGGGGGTCGGTAATTTCATCGCGGCAAATGGCGATCATCCCCATGGTGTTTTCGTCTTCAAACCCGTATTCTTCCAGCGCCTGGACGGTTCTTTCCATGTAAACCGGTAGGGGCAGTGCTCCCGGAAAATAGGTCTGCAACGTGTTCACAAAATGGGGACAGTTACGAACGCTAGCCAGCTCTAATGGAGCGTTGGTCCAGTCAATGGTTTGGGCATTTAGGGACGGCAGGCTAAAGGTACTTTTGCGTTTTTGGGTGGTGACTACGGGGGAGTTTTTCATGGCAACAGACTGAGCAGTGGGGTTGAACATAACGGCACCGCTGAATTGGGAGTGAGTGTGGGTTCCTTGTTGCTTCTGTGGGGAAGTACAAGTGGGACGGTAGAGGCAGCCTGATAACCAATAATCAAAATTGAATAGTCAGGATCGAATAGTCAAGATCAAGAGCAGACGCGGATTTAACGGTAGTACTCTTGGACTCGACCAATTACCCAGTCGAACACCTCCAGCACCTTGTTAAAGGCGGTGGGGTCTTTCAGGGTAGATAGGCTGAAGTTGGGCGATCGCCCAACTTCACGATTTTCCGGCAGCGCTAAGCCCACTTCGCTAAATTGCGATCGCAGCAAATCCCACTCGTCGCGACTATCAAAGGGATCCCAATTGGCGTAGTGCTGGGACATGATCTCAAAGCCGCCATCGATGCCAATCTTAAATAGCTCGTGACTGACGCCGCGGTTACCTTCGTAGACCGCCACAAAGCCACCGTAGGTGTCCCCCGTACGCCAGTGCACCTCCAGGCTACGGCGATCGCAACACCAGTCATACAAGGCCCGAGCCACCTCCACCTCGTTTTCCGTTTGCCGCAGCTCCATTTCCTGGAAAAAGCTCTTTTCGTCCCAGCGGCGGCGCTCCAGATTTGTTGCCGATTTCTTTTTGTTCGCCTCCGCCGTGCGTCCAATGGCCCGAGGCACCAGGGTCTTCAATCCGTCATCTTCCCCTTGACCGGCGTACTGCTTAATTTCAATGGCCACCAGCTCCGCCGGATCCATTTGCTCATTTAAAAACTCAATCATGCGGCTTAGCTCGTCAGACACCTGGTCCGACACCAACACTAGGCGAATACGCCCCGCCTGAAGGTTAGTTTTCACCTGCTGCCAAAACCGCTCCTCATCCTGGTCATGTCCCAGGAACGCCTCAAACACCTGCTCCGGGTCCCGGTCCACTTCCCGACAATTAGCCTCAAACTGGGTCAGGATACTTTCCACCGGCCAGTTCAAAGACACGCTAGCCGCCGCAGTCAACAAATGTCCTACGGTTCCTTGGCGAATTTGGGGATCAACGCTGCAGTCAATTTCCACCAAAGTGGGCACCGCGTCGCGATCAAGAAAAATACGGTTGCTGGCCCATAAATCCGTGCGACTGTCCTCAAAGCCGCCGCCATCTTGGCGAATAATTACTAGCCACTCATCTAGGGCTTCTCGATCCACCCGTTCCCCGTTAAGCAAGTTGGGATATAGCTCCAATAGCTCCTCTAATAGGGCTTCAGATCCATAAGATTGCTCCACCATCTCAACTAGGCGACCATCATCGCGAACGAGATAAATTCCACTGCTCATAGATTTTATTGTTTAAGGACGAGGCGACTTTACAGTTGTAGCTCGATTGTTCTGGGGACACGCCAATAGTTACGGCCAAAGCTTTGATGAGCTAAGAGATACTGCACCCGCCTTAAAAAACAACTCGGGACTGTAACACTACAGCGCAAAACTTTTGCATTTGGCTGGTGACTAGCTGGAAAGCAGCTGGCGACATCCTTCAGAAGGATTAGAACCATTGAGAGTCGTTTTGGAGGCTTATGTAAACAGCTCAAGGAGAAAAAGAAGGCGTGTAAACCTGCTTTGCTCCTGTGAAACGCTGCTTGCATATTTTTGCCTGTGTTAATAAAACATTAACGTCAGAAATGCTACTCAAAAGTGATCCGAAACACTGGTGCTAGGAGACTTTTGCCGGTCTTCGCTGTGAGTGCCGGTAAAAACCAGGGCGGCGGGACCAGTCATATATAGATGGTTGTCGGTGCTGGACCATTCAATATCTAGTGGTCCCCCCGGTAGCTCCACCGTGGCATGGCGATCGCACCGATCATTCAACACCCCGGCCACCAGGGACGCACAGGCTCCGGTGCCACAGGCGAGGGTAATGCCAGCGCCCCGTTCCCACACTCTCATTTTGAGGCGATCGCGCCCCAGCACCTGGATAAATTCCACATTGGTTTTTTGGGGGAAGACGGCGTTGGTTTCCAAGGGCGGCCCCACCGTTTCCAAGGCAATGCTGTCTACATCGTCCACAAAAGTAATGGCGTGGGGGTTGCCCATGCTCACCGCCGTAAAATTGCGGGTCACGCCGTCTACGGTCAAAGGCATATCAATGGCCTTTTCCCCCGCCGCTGCCAGGGTGGTGGGCACTTTTTCTGCGGACAAAATCGGCTCGCCCATGTCCACCGTTACTTGACCATCGGGGCGAATTTTCGGCTGAATTAATCCGGCGAGGGTGTGGATTCGGTAAAGCTTTTCGGCATTTTCGGGCAAATTTTCTAAGGCAGCCACAAACTTGGCGTAGCAGCGAATGCCATTGCCGCACATTTCCGGCTCGGACCCATCGGAATTAATAATCCGCATGGTGTAGTCCGTGTCGCTGGTTCTAGGATCATCGGTGGGAGGCAACACAAAAATCACCCCATCGGCTCCAATGCCAAAATGGCGATCACACCATTGGGCTGCGGTTTCTGTGCTTAGTATCAGCTCCGACTGATGGCGATTGTCCACCAAAATAAAATCGTTGCCGAGACCGTGATATTTGGCAAACTGGATACCATTACCGTTCGCGTCTCCCATAACCACCTTCCTAATCTTTCGTCTAACTCTTCAAAACTATGGCTGAATTCCAAACTGGTTTGCCGAGCTCCCGTCAGGTTCAAAGCGCCATTCGCGAAAAAAAAGAAGTTGAAATTAAACTTCTCACTGATGACTTAATTTTGGGCAAAGTAAGCTGGCAAGACCAAGATTGCATTTGCATTATTGACCAGTATGATCAGCCTACTATTGTATGGCGGCACGCGATCGCCTTCCTAAAGCCCAAATCCTAATGCCCCCAGCCTTATTAGCAATCGCCACAGTAATTTGCATCGTATACTCCCCCCTTATTAAGGGGGGCTGGGGGGGAGCCTCAGAAATTTCACCCGTAGCCCAGACTTCACCCCAAGTTACTGAGCAGGACAACTCAGAGACCCTAGCTCAATTAGAAACCCTAAAAACCACCGCCGATTTACTCACTAAGCTGCTATACGCGGTGGCGGCGCTGGTTATTACCTTGCCCATTGCCATGGTGGTGGTGATGAAACTGGGGCGCGATCGCTGGGTGCAGCAAACGACAGACGCGGTGGTGGACTCATTGGAGCGGGAATTGCGGCATCGCCTCAGCGCCGACGTGGCAAAATACCGCACTGAAGCTACTCAACAATTTCGCCAACAGCAACAAACTATTAGCCAGGGGCTGTATGGCGAAGTGCGTCAGGAGCTGGACCGGCTGAAAGATGCGGTGACGGTGCAGGCGATGCAGGGACAGTCCAACGACGGCGATCCCCAGCTATGGTACGCCCGAGGAAACGCGCTGGATGAACTGGGGCGCTATGAGGAGGCGATCGCCGCCTACGATCGCGCCTTGGAAGCGGACCCAAAATTTTATGCAGCGTGGGTGAATCGGGGCTATTGCCTGGACCGTCTGGGACGCTATCGAGGGGCGATCGCCGCTTTCGACCAGGCATTGCGCATCAAGCCCGATTACGACGGACTTTGGTACAACCGGGGCACGGTGCTGGGCAAAATCCAACGCTACGGAGCCGCCGTGGAATCCTTCAACCGCGCCCTCAAATTGAAGCCCAACTTCCCCGCCGCCTGGAACAATCGCGGCACCGCTTTAACCAAGTTGAATCATTACGACGAGGCGATCGCCTCCTTCGACCGAGCCATTAGCCTGGCGGAAAATACACCGGGACCATGGTACGGAAAAGCCTGTTGTTTTGCGGCTCAAAATAAAGTGGAGTTGGCGATCGAGCATCTCCATCGCGCTATCCAAATTGACCCGGCAACCTATCGAGAATTGGCGAAAACGGACCCGGAATTTAACGGAGTGCGATCCCACGATTTATTCGCTTGGTTGTTAAGTGAAGAGGAAAAATGAAACGTTCAAAGTTTCATTGGTGATCAGAACCGGTGTGCATCAAGCCAGCATTTACCAAGTCAGTATGCACAAAGATTTAGCGACTCTACTTCAAACGAAGTAGTTGAAAACTGTCTTGGGGGTGGGGAAAACCTCCCAGCGAATATGCCATTCTTCGATGGAAGTCGAACGCTCGAATTATAGGAGAAGTATATGACTCGCTATCGTAATAGTTCTAAAACTGGACCTTCAATTGCGCTCTACATTGTGGGTGTGGCTCTTGTGGTGGCGGCTGCTTTAATCATCCTAAATGGTTTAGGCGTGCTATCAGCTATTCCTGGTTATGTGTACGGGGCGATCGCTTTGGTGGTGCTCGGCGTGGGCATTTTAAGTGGTTTAAATCGCTCCAGATAACGGCATATTTTTGCTGTAAACCTGTTCTAAATTGGCTTTTATTTTGTAGATAATTCCTTGTAAAAACAAAGGCGAAATTCAAGCGTTTAACATGAGTTAAATAATGAACCTCATACCACGTAAATTTGATTTTCGCCGTCTAAAATATTTTGCCGTCAACGCAGTTGCTCAAATTTATTCGGTTAGAGCAACCGCTTTTAAAGTGTTAGTCGCCTCAGCAATCTGTGTAGGAATTGTATTGCTGTTGCATCTCCAAACTGGAATGCCAACGGCTAACTTTACCCGCGATCCAGTGGCGGTGCTGGATGGACCGCTGCTCACGGGATTTTTGTCCCAAGTGGGCATTTTGTTTTGGGCTGGAATGACTGCGATTTGCTTATTTATGACCTGCATCATTGTCCCTAGGATAAGCAATGCCAAGGTCCGAAACTTCTTTCTTACGTCTGGTTTTGTATTGTTACTTTTGGGGCTTGATGATGCTTTCTTGATTCACGAGGTGTTGAGTGAATACCAAGGCATTCCCGAAACGTTGATTTATGGCAGCTATGCAGGGTTAGTGCTGTGGTGGCTAATTAGATTTAGCTCAATTATTTTTAAATCTGAATACGCTCTCCTGGGAATGGGACTGTTGTTCTTTGCTCTTTCGGTGGTTTTGGATGTGGTACAGCCCGATGTTCGAGGTTTGACCTTGTTTGAGGATAGTGCCAAGCTGGTGGGCATCTTGAGCTGGCAGGCGTACTTTTTCCGGTTGGGAGTGTCGGTTATTCGCCGCAACACCTCTGTTAATTCGATGTTGTCACCAGCACCCCCCGCCAAAATTTAGGATTCTACGCCCTGTTCCAGTTCACCCTCTTGATTCCCTTGGGCCGTTTCAACTTGGGGGACGAAGCCGGACCGTTTACGCCACCATGCCAACAAGGTACTTGCCACAAAAATACTGGAGTAGGAACCGGCGAGAAAACCAATGATTAGCGCCAACGAAAAGAAGCGTAGGGTGGAGCCGCCGAATAGGAAGATGGCTACCACGGCAAGCAGGGTACTGATGGTGGTGTTGATGGAGCGGGTTAGGGTTTCGTCCACTGCCAGGTCAACGGCTTCTTCCACTGATGCCACTTCTCTGACTTTGAAGGTTTCGCGGATGCGGTCGTAAATTACCACGGTGTCGTTGACGGAGAAACCAATAATGGTGAGCAGCGCCACTACAAATAGGGTGTCCACTTCGATGCCGCCCAGCCAGCCGAGCCACGCAAATGCGCCCGCCGTTATCAGCACATCGTGGAACAGGGCGATGATGGCAAAAATGGCGTAATCAAATTGGAAGCGCAAGCTTAGGTAGGCGATGATTCCGGCTAGGGCTAGGGCGATCGCCAAAATGCCCGAGGTTAAAATCTGCTGTCCCAACACCGGACCCACGGTGTCGATCTGGGTGGCAGCGGGGTCAAATTTACCCACTTGTTCCTCTAGGGCGCTGACCAATTGGCTGCGTTCTTCTGCGGATAAATCTTGGCTGCGAATGGCGATGATATGGCGATCTTGCGCTTGGGAATCACGATCCAATAGCTGCACCGATGAACCATCCAGATCGCGATCGCCCAGCACGCCGCGCACCACATTGATATCAATAGGCTGGCTGCACACCTCCGGCTGACTATTGCCGGTACCGCAGCCCAGCTCAAGCTGTAGCCGCGTTCCCCCCAAGAAATCTAGCCCTAGCCGCAGGGGCGCACCAAATTGGCTAAAACAGATGCCCATAGCCACGAAACCGGCGATTAGTAGCCCAGCGGAAATGGACCACCACAGCTTGCTGCGTTTCGTAACCTGCAATTTGAACATGGGGCGTTATGGGTTTGCTGTTGGAAGTTTGAGTAAAAAATTTAAGGGAAACGTGTTTTAGGCGGGGCGCGATCGCCGCTTTTCCATGGGGGGCAAACCGGGGCAATACAGCTCTGGCTTACGCAAGTTGGGAATGGTCAACGCCACAAGAAGCAGGGTACGGCTACAGGTGACGGCAGTAAACATACTGGTCAACACGCCGATCGCCAAAGTCAGCGCAAAGCCTTTAACCAAACCGGTGCCCAACCAGAACAGCACGGCGCAGGCAATGAGCGTGGTAATGTTGCCATCCAAAATACTGGAGAACGCACGGAAAAAGCCAGATTCTACAGACCGGTATAACGACTTACCGCTGCGCAGTTCTTCCCGGGTGCGCTCAAAAATCAGCACGTTGGCGTCCACCGCCATCCCGATACTGAGGATAAACCCGGCGATTCCCGGCAGGGTTAGGGTGACGGGAATTAGGGCGAATACGGCGAAGGTCAGGATGGAATAAATCACCAAAGCTACGTTGGCGATCACCCCCGGCAGCCGGTAATACACCACCATAAACACCAGCACCAAAATCAAGCCGCCGACGCCTGCGTAAATACTGGCTTGGACGCTATCTTGCCCCAAGGTTGCACCCACAGTGCGGGTTTCCACCAGCTCCACCGGTAACGGCAGCGCACCACCTTTAAGCTGAATTGCTAAATCCTGTGACGAATCCAAGTCGAAGCCGCCGCTAATTTGGGTGCTGCCGCCGGTAATTCCCAACTGGGCATATTCCACATCCACTCGCGGGGCAGTGAGCAGCGCATCATCGAGGAAAATCCCCAAACCGCGCCCCGTACCCGCAAGCCCTTTCGTTAACTCGGCAAAAGAATCAGCCCCTTCTCCGTCGAAGTTGATGACCACCACCCACTGATCACCGGCATCCGGCTGGGCATAGGCATCGCGCACTTGCTTTCCCGTTAAAGCAGGTTCAGAAAACAGACCCAGCAACGCCTTGCGACTTTCCTCTAGAGACGCATTCGCTTCGTCCAAAGCCTCTGAATTTTCCTGGGCGATCGCCGTTGCCTGCTGCCGCCTTAAATCTTCGTAGACCACAAATTCCGCCTGGAACTGCTGATCGGTGCCGGGGCTTTGGGCACGAAATTCCAACCGCGCTGTGTTGCCCAACACCCGCTCTGCCTGCTCAGGATCGTCTACCCCAGGCAACTGCACCGAAAGCTGGGTGCCGCCAACGGTTTGCACCACCGCCTCCGACACGCCCAAGCCATTAATGCGATTTTCAATCACTCGACGAACGGCATTTAAATCGTCGGGGGTTAGCTGGGGCACCTCCTCAGTGGTGCTGACCTGGAGGGTTAGTTGGGATCCCCCTCGCAAATCTAGTCCCAAGTTAAGGGGCAAATTGGCCAAAACGGTGATGGAAAGAACCGCCAGGGACAAGATGAACCCGAGCATAAACCGTTGTCGCTGCATAGGAAAATCGGTTTCTTAAAGGATTAAATCAATAGAGTTTGAATCATGTGGGGAGAGCAAACGACGCCATTACAGCTCGTTGGCAATCAGCTTTTTCGCGGTTTCCACAATGGTGGGCGGCTGCACAATGGTCAAATCTTCCAACTTGCCGTTGTAAGGCGTAGGAATATCCTGGGAAGCCAACCGAATCGGGGGCGCATCCAACTCATCGAACAGTTGCTCGTTGATTAACGCCATCACCTCAGCACCGATGCCGCCGGTTTTCATGCACTCTTCGACGATGATAACCCGGTGGGTTTTGCGCACTGATTTGGCGATCGCCTCCATATCAATAGGCTTCAAGGAAATCAGGTCAATCACCTCGGGATCGTACCCTTCCTGCTCTAAAGTCTTCGCCGCCTGCATGGCATGGTGGCGCATTCGGGAATAGCTCAAGATAGTAACATCGCTGCCTTCGCGCACCATTTCCGCTTTATCTAACGGCAGCAAGTACTCATCATCCGGCAAATCTTCCCGCAGGTTGTAAAGCAATACGTGCTCAAAAAACAGCACCGGGTTCTCATCGCGAATCGCCGCCTTCAACAACCCCTTGGCGTTGTAGGGAGTGGAGCAAGCCACAATCTTCAAACCGGGCACCGCCTGGAAATACGCCTCCAAACGCTGGGAGTGCTCTGCGCCCAACTGCCGACCCACACCACCGGGACCGCGAATCACCATGGGAATCTTGAAATTGCCGCCGGAGGTGTAGCGCAGCATCCCGGCGTTGTTGGCAATCTGGTTAAACGCCAACAGCAGGAAACCCATATTCATACCCTCAATGATGGGACGCAGCCCAGTCATCGCGGCACCCACTGCCATCCCCGTAAAGCTGTTCTCGGCGATCGGGGTATCGAGCACGCGCAGCTCGCCATATTTGTCGTATAAACCCTTGGTTACCTTGTAGGAACCACCGTAGTGACCCACATCTTCACCCATAACCAGGACATTTTCGTCCCGAGCCATTTCTTCGTCGGTCGCTTCCCGCAGCGCATTGAATAGGATCGTGTCTGCCATGAGATTGGTCTGCTACTTGCCTTGCCGTAGGTGGGTCAGTGGTTAATCTTACCCCTAAGCCGTCCCCTTGCCCCATTGCAATCACGGCAAACCCTGTCGCTGCAACTCTATACAGAATCCGCAGAATCACAATACTGAAAATCTTTCCTCCATGATATGTACGAAGACAATGACACCTTGTTGCATTGATACGTCACACGCTTTCAAGTGAGCTAAGCTTGCCTCAAGTCAAAGAATTTTAGCTAAACAATCGCTTTGCACGAAGGAAGTCTATGAGTTCTGGGCAGTCTCTACAAGCACAATTAAACGCGCTGTTGCCTCAGGTGGGTGGTGAATCTGAAGGTCAGGCAATTAAAACGTCAGTACTAAAAATAGTTCACAACACTGTCGTTTTCGAGAACAAAGTTTATCAAATACGCAATATATGTGTTGCTGAACTAGCAGATCTCACACGAACATTTGCTGTCAATCAAACTGTTCCATCCTGGTATTGGTTCCTTGTGGCCTTGGGAGTCATCCTCCTCTTTGCCTACGGCATTGGTATTTTCATACTTGCTTATGTGGGCTATCTGTTCTGGCAGCACAGTAATCTAGACAAAAGTCGCACTATTGAAAGGTATGGTTTGAGGCTTGGCATGAACTCTGGGGAAGAGGTCATCCTAGCCAGCAGCGATAAGGATTTTGTTCTGAAGATTATCTTAACGCTGTACGACATCATGAACACTGATACTCCGAAGGCAGTTTCGTTTAATTTTGAAACTCTCAATATGGAGGATAGGTCTATCAATATCGAAGAAGCCTACGGATCAACTGTTGTTTCTGGCCAGGTCGGACGCGACGTTGTTAACACCATATAAATAAGTTCCCGATTATTCAGACTTCAGGTGAAGCTCAATGGCAAATGAATCAATTCGAGTTGATCAGGTTATAGGTGGAGTTATCTCCTCAGGTAGCGTGGCTGGAGATATCGTTGTCAACAGCGTAAATAACGTCACCACAGAGGAACAGAAGAATCTTGCAGAAGCTGCGCTTGAAATCCAGCAACTTCTAGATCAGTTATCCCAGACTTACCCTACGACAACAGCAGCTGAAAAGGTGACTGTTGCTGCGAAGGCCATGGACAAGATTGAGCGGCAACCTGGTACCAAGAAGAAAATTGCTAAAGCGTTAAAAGCAGGTGGAGCTGCCGCACTGATCGAACTTACCAATAACCCAGTTGTTAAAATTCTGACTCCAATGCTTGAAAGCTTGTTGGAGGATGGTAAGTAGTTAAAACTCGGGAGGATGCACTTTATTCTCCCGAGACTTAAATTGGCTATGGTTAATTTGAGCTAGAGGTACTCAGAACATTTGCTAGCCGCTTCAGGATTTGCAGCACCCGAGAGATTTCATTTCCCTGTCTGCGAATGCTGAACTCATCTGACAAGGTGTACAGAAGTCCCTTTTGATCTGGTATCGCTTTCACGAAAATAAAATTTGAGCCATTTGTCAGTAAGCCGTAGCTTGGCTGCTCTCCGACTTTGGGATTTGATAGCAGATACGACAACAATTGAGCCTGTCCCACTTCTAGCGAAAATGCTGCTTGCTTGGACTCGATCGCCAACACCCAAACAGAGTCGCACAGCACTAAAACATCCAAAAATCCCGTAACTTTCAGGTCACCATCTTCACTGATGATTTCTGTCGATGCCTCTGACTGAATGCGAAATGGCGGCAGAAAGAAACCGGCTAAGTCAAGTAACGGTGAAAGCACTACCATTTTGACTGTGTTTTCCAACAGGGGTGGGTAGCGCAGCAGGTACGTATAACTGGTTTTGATGCGATCGCAGCGATCTTTCTCCTCCTGGCTCAACTCCGGCAGGTCCGTTTGCCACTCGGGGAAGAGCGAAGGATCGTCAGAAAATTTCAGGTTAAAGCGATCTTCTAACTCGCTTAGCGCAACCGTTCTTGCCGTTTTAGTTTGCATAGCAGCACCGGATTTCCCTACTTCCACTGAAACACAGCCCGCAAGAATTCGCACGGTATGGAACGTGGCTTTGGTGTGGCGATCGCCCAATCAATATCCCAAAACGATAGGATAGACGCACAGTTTTTGATTGCAGCGAACAGCACCCCATTGCACCATGCAAACCCTGGCGCTCCAAATTCCAGACAGTCTGTATGATCGCCTCTACCAAACTGCCCGCGCCGTACAGCAACCCATTGAGCAAATCGTGCTGCGATCGCTGCAAATTGGTGCGCCTCCAGGATTTGATGACGTTCCCGCAGAATTTCAGACACGCCTTGCCGAACTTGATGGGCTTGAGGATGGGGAACTGTTCGCGATCGCGGCAACGAAACAAAGCCCGCAGGAATTCGCCCGCTACGAAACCCTGCTGAGTCTTGGCGATCGCTCCGACGCCGAACAAACAGAACTTGATAGTTTGCGTTTTGAAGCCGATTTACTGATGCTGCGTAAAGCCCATGCGGCGGCCCTATTGCGGTGGCGTGGTCCCCTGACAGCCTGATGTCCGAATATATCTCTGCCAAACTGCGTAGTCAGGTTGCTGAACGGGATGGCGATCGCTGTGCCTACTGTCAAACCAGCGAAGCCAACAGCGGCATCCCCCTATCCATTGACCATGTTTTACCCGTTGCAAAGGGTGGCCAAACAACCCTCGATAATATTTGCTTGGCTTGCCGCACCTGCAATGAAGCGAAGGGCAAACGAATCGGTGGCGTGGATCCCCTTTCAGGTCAAGACTGTCCACTGTTCAATCCCATTAAAGAACCTTGGGATCAGCATTTTGCCTGGAGCGCAGAGGGTATTGATGTGGAGGGAAAAACAGCCGTTGGTCGCGCAACTGTTGAAGCGCTGCGGATCAACAACCCCATTCGCGCTGCCCGTCGGCGATGGGTTTTGAGTGGTTGGCATCCACCCTCGTAAGTTCCGGTTGATTGAGGGTTTCGATAAGGGGGCAAATTTCACCAGGTTTGGGCTGGAAATCGGTTGTTGCCCAGTGGTCGCGATAGTTTTCCAGCGTGGCTTTAAAGCTTGTCATCTCCTGAATCTGCGCCTCAAGCTGCTGAATTTTCTCCTGCAAAAGCTTCTGAACAAAGCCGCAAGGTATATCCCCCCGCTGGTGCACCGTCAAAATTTCGCCAATATCTTCAAGGGAAAAACCGAGGGTTTGGGCTTGCTTAATAAATTGCACCTGGTGAACCATTTCTGGCGCGTAGTATCGATAGCCATTGTCACCGCGCTCCGAATAAATTAGCCCAAGAGTTTCGTAGTAGCGCAGGGCTCCCACGCTGACCCCCGTTTGTTTGGCGATCGCCCCAATTTTCAGCCCAATTCCTTTCCCCGATTCCTGCGTCATAGTCTTGTGGTCTTGCATCTCCCCAACCCTAAACCCTCTAGCCGGCTATAGACTCAAGCCTCTTGACCCTCTAGTGAACTGTAGGCTTTAGGGTGGTGCCACCACATTTCGCGAGGTGTTGTGTCCATGGCTGCCTGTTGTTCTAATTCAAAGCCTGCTCCCGTCGCAAAATCCCAATCGTCCTACAGACCGGTGATTGCGCTGTTTTCCACGGCGGGGCTGATGACCTTGGCCACGTCTTTGGGGATGACCGGATTTATGGGCATTTCTCTGGGAATGTTGGCGTCTCTGAAGTTGATGGATATTGATGGGTTTGCCAAAAGTTTTGCTAAGTACGACTGGGTGACCCAGAAGTTGAAGCCCTACGGCAAGATTTATCCGTTTTTGGAGTTGGCGATCGCCCTGGGATTCCTGTCTGGCATCGCTCCCCTGGCAACAGGCATCGGGGCTTTGGGAATGGGCTTAAGCGGCGGGGCGTCTGTTATCAAAGCAGTTTATTTCGAGAAGCAAAACTTGACCTGTGCCTGCATTGGCGGCAATTCTAAAGCCCCTTTGGGCGCGGTAAGTTTTGTGGAAAACGCCATGATGGCAGTGATGGGTGCAGTATTGATTGGGATGGCGGTGATGCCCGTCGATGATTCGTACCAGGCTGTACAAAGCAATGCTGTACAAAGCAATTTGAACTTGGTGATCGCCCCCATGTCAGCCCAGCGTTGACGGTCAAAACTTCTTGGCATATGCCGCCAGAAAAAGCATCTGCTAGCTACCAGCAGCCCAGGTAATAAACGCCTTCATAGCGTTCCGTGCAGCCATCGCCACCAATATTCTGAAGGATGCTCATATTGGTATTGTGCAGGACGGAGTTCACGTAGGATTGTTGGTCGGCAGGTAGATTTCCTGGGGCAACACCACCGGCAGAGACTTGATCCTGGTACTGTTGCAGCCCTGCTATTAACACCTCAACCATTGCCCCTGAATAGGGCCAGGAAGAAACCGCAGATTCGATCGCCGATGGGTTAACCTGTATGGCTTGCCCACCCTGAAACCGGTAAGTGCCAGTGGGGGTTAGGGCGTAATTAAGCTGGGGATTGCCACGGTCGTTAATGGTGGCGAAGAAAACACTGAGTTGCTGGGGATTGAAGTAGCTAATTCGTCCCCTCTGATCCATATAGGCCAGTCCTTGGAAGTCTGTGAAAGGACCCACAATGCCTGAGTCGGGAGACACCGGCGGAAAACCTAACTGCTGCGCTGCCCTAACGGCTATTTCATTGATCTCTAATTCTGGGTTGGCGAAAACAGGTTGCTGCCCTGCCCAGGTAAGACCGCTCACGCTGAGAACGGTGGCGATCGCCAAACGTGCAAAATAAACCATAACGTTTCCAACCAAATCCAATTCAGCTAAGTCTGCCTAAAGCAAAGACCCTTCGGTACTTTCCACTGGAGCTAGGGGCTGTCATCATTTAAGTCCCAGAGCCAGTGTTTAAGTCTCAAGACCAGTAAAAACAAGGGTTTTAGCCCTTAATGTGCCTTGTTTTGAAAGGGCGTGGACTCCCCACTGTGTAAGGCTGACCTAATTGACGACACGCCTTAAGTAACTGTTGCGTACTCACAAGATTTTGGCTTTGAATCCAGACTAGGGCGCTAATTTTAAATACCCAATTAAGTATTGATTTTGCCTAGTTAACCTTGACTGTCCCTCCATGAACAAGCCGTGTAAAGTTAGCCTGAATTGGCACGACGGTGTCCTAATAGCCTTTGGCGTAATTCCCCTTCGATGCGTTTGGTGAGGGCGGCTTCGTCCAAATTTGCCAAGATCGTTTGCACCAGGGCACGGGGACCGTTTTCCCCCCAGGATCCTTCGTTGGCAAAGTATTCCTTCGCCACCTGTCCGATCGCATAGGAGGACACCCCAGCGATCGCCCCTTGAGTCACCGCCACGGACAAGTACGGCAGTAGCGTCGCGCCTCCGGTAGCCACCGTGGAAATGCCCAGGATTCCTTTGAGGGAGCTAAGCCCCAGATTTGCCGCCACTTCCCCTGCGCTGATGGTGCCTAGGGCGATCGCGATTTTTTGCAGCAGGTCAAAGGCTCCCTTATTGCCCATGGGAATGTTGTACAGGCGCGACAGGGTCAAAATTGCGGTGGCATCCACGGCGGCGCTGCCCACCAGGTCAAAAATGGTTACTGGATTCAGCGCCACTGCCAACCCCTTTGCCAACGTGGCTCGCCAAATAATTCGATTCGCCGCTGCGTCCCGTCGCGTTAATTTTCGTTCCAGCACTTGCTCCTGGGTGGCGTTGGTATACAGCAGGGAGTTTAGGGCTACCAGCGCCTTCCCCTCCCGGCGCAAAATCTCAAAAATTTTCTCCCGTAGTTCCCCTACGTTCGCCTCCCCCGGCTGCCAGATGACGCCCACGGTGCCATCCTCCCGATGGGTTTGTTGCGCCACCAACGGAGCCGCCGAGGTCATGACAATTTCATCGGGGGAAATAAGCGATCGCACCCGCTTATCCCGCAAAGTTTCATACACCGCCTGGCGATCCGCATGGGGAAACCGGTCCACTTTGTTAAACACCAGCACCATGGGCTTCCCTGCCTGGCGCAGTCGGGACAACGCCTCACACTCAAGCTGGGTCATATCCCCGGAAATCACAAACAGCAGCAAATCCGCTTGGTGGCTAATTTTCTGGGCGATCGCCTCCCGGTCTGCTCCGTTCACCTCATCCAGCCCCGGCGTATCCACCAGCTCCACCCGCTCAATGCCCCCCGCCGATCCTGCGGCGATCGCCTCCTCCAATTCCCATACCACCGAGTCACAGGTTTGGGTCACCCCGTGGAGTGCCCCCGTGGTAAACACCGGTTTACCCAACAAAGCATTCAGCACCGACGATTTGCCGCGCCCCACCATACCAAAGGTGGCAATTTGCACCGTTGCCCGCTCCAGCTTTTTCAGTACCACCCCCACGCCAGCAATGTCCTGCTCCAGCCCGCGTCGCTCCCGAGGGGTCAAATCCAAGTTATCTAACCAGTCCCGCAACGTGTACTCTGTCCGCTTGTAAGCCACTTCCGTTTGCAGCTCTGCCAACTCGGCGATAATCGGATTCGCGAGCAAACCGTCTGCTTCAGCCTGTTGCTTCGCCGACTTCTGGACTTGTTTGCCTTTCCAATCTTCATCTTGGGCGGGCACATCGCGCAGGGGCACTGTGGACAGATCCCATAGCTCATCCAATTCATCCCACTCGCCCTGACTATTCTCGCTGTGATTGTCACTGGGCTGAAGCGATTCCTCAGCAACAAAATCAGAGGCAGAATCAGCGGCGGAGTCGGCGGTCACGGCAGAAAATTTTGGAATTTGGATTTTGAAATTCAAACGCTGGGCAACCGGTTTTGATGTCACCAGCCGCGTATTTCCATATTAAGAGGACTAGACAAACTCTGTTGCAGTTTGTTGTGTTCTTTTGGAAAGTTCTCTATGCCACTTTTCCTGTCTGATTTTGATGGGTGGAGCATATCCCCATCTCACCCCGTAAATCCTTGCTGAGGCGATCCTGTGAACGAAGAGCAAGTTTCCCTGCTGAAATTTTTATGGCAAAGCAGTTTTGCTCAAGCGGCTGAAGAGAAAGACTTAGAACGATTGGTGGAGATTTCCCAGATATCCACATTGTCGTCGGATCACGTTTTGATTAAGGAGGGGGAAAGGGAAGATACGCTCTATTTGCTGTGGGAAGGACAGTTGCAAATTGATCGGGAGGTGGGGGCTGCAATGCCATTGGTGGTGGGGAACGTTCAGCCCGGCGAGTGGGTGGGGGAATTGCAGGTGTTGTTGGGGGGCGATCGCATTGCTTCCGTACGCACGACGACAGAAAGCCGCATCGCCAGCTTTTCTAAGGAAGATATTCAACGGCTCTGCCACACCTGTCCTGCAGTGCAGAGATATTTTCTGGATATGGCGCTGCGAAAAATAAAAGAGTTGAATTTTACGATGCTCTTGCACAGGATTTTCGACGTGCTGGCGCCCCAGTGTGTTAATGAATTTCAGCAGCACGCCCAATGGTTACAGCTTGACCGGGGCGATCGCCTCTTTGCCCAAGGAGACGAAGGGGATGGACTGTACTTTGTGCTGAACGGTCGCCTCAATGTGGCTATTCAGGATGCCTCCGGGAGTACCTATCGCACCGAGTCCGTCACCAGCGGAGAGCTGATTGGCGAAATGTCGATCCTGGCTGATGAACCCCGCAGCGCCAGTGTTTATGCCGCCCGCAGCAGCACGTTGATTCACTACGGTCGACAGCAGTTTAAGGACATCATCGAGAAATATCCAGCGCTGCTGCTGAAGGTCACGCGCAATTTAATTGGGCGGTTTCGGCAACGGGAGCAAAATCAAGAAACGCATCACGGGCAGAACCATTACGCTGAACCGATTAAGCGACATATTGCCGTAGTTCCCCATAGTGCCCACGTTCCCCTAAGGGAATTTTCGCGACAGCTTGCCAAGGCCCTGGGCGCTCACGGGCGGATTTTGCATCTTAGTCGTAAGTATTTATCTAAGGTGTTTGGATTTTTGCCTACCATGGGTTTTGCTCCTGGTAGTCCGCAGGAACTGCGGTTCCAGCTTTGGCTTGAAAGCCAGCAGGCGGACTACGATTTGATTTTTTTCGAGGCGGACTTCGAAGCGGACCTTGAGATGGACTCTGACGCCCACCCGCCAAAAACGTCCTGGACTCAGTTTTGTTTAGGACAAGTGGATCATGTGGTTTTGGTGGCTAACAGCCAAGATGATCCGAGGCTATCGGCGGTGGAAAAACAAGTGGAGTCGAAGCGCAGCCCGTTGACCGGTCTAAAGTCCACCTTGGTGCTGCTGCATGACGATACAACCCAGCTTCCCCGCAATACCTGTCGTTGGCTAGCCCATAGAAACCCTGATATTCATCACCATGTGCGCTGGTGCAATCCTAAAGACGTGGAGCGGGTGGGGCGATTTTTGACGGACCGGGCGATCGGGTTAGCCCTAGGCGGTGGCAGCAGTCGCGGAGCAGCCCATATTGGCGTTCTCAAGGCGCTCGAAGAAAAAGACATTCCCGTAGATTTTATTGGCGGCACCAGCATCGGTGGCTTGGTGGCAGCCCAATACGCCATGGGCTTGGATATTCCTACCATGGTGCAGGCAAATAAGGAGGCGATCGCTGCCCATAACCCCTTTAAGTCCTACACAATTCCGGTAATTTCTCTGCTCCAAAGAGGAGGACTGGATGGAATGCTGAAGCGTTTATTTAGCGATATTCAAATTGAGGATCTGTGGCTCAACTTTTTCTGCGTGTCCACAAATATTTGTGGCGGTGAAAAGGTGGTGCATCGCACCGGTACTCTTTGGAAAGCAGTGCGTGCCACCAGCGCCGTACCAGGACTTTTTGCTCCCTTTTTGGACAATGGCAACCTTTTGATTGACGGTGCCTGTGTGGATAACGATCCGAGCATCACCATGGGGGAGGTGAATTCGGGACCGGTTTTATTGTCCAGCGTTTCGCCTCAGTTCTTTCCTAAAGTGGAGATGGAGTATGAAGAGCTGCCGTCGTCGTTCAAAATCCTTTGGAGCTGGATTTGTCCCGGGGTTAAGCCCATTGAGGTTCCTAGCCTTTTGTATGCCCTTGGCATGTCCACTGCCGTTAGCAGCGCGGGCAACCTTAAAACATCCTTTGCCATGGCAACGGTGACCTTTTCACCGCCGCTGGATGAGTTTAGGATTTTTGATTTCACAAAAATTGACGACATAGTGCAGATTGCTTACGAATACACCTTGCAGGAGATGGCGGTGGAGGAATCACCCGCCGCTAAATTTCTCCTGCGACCTATTCATTGAAAGCGTCCTGTTGAAGATGCCCCCTTGAGGATATCCCCTTGAAGATGCTCCCTTAACTATCCTGGCAGGCGGGGCAGTCTAGCCAATAGGTACTCAGCAGCCCCTTGCCTTTGATGGGAATTTCGCCCCGGGCAATAAAGTCGTAGCTGTCTTTAATGCGCAAATAGGTGTTTTCGTTAACGTGGATTTTTCCAGTGTCGCCGGCAGATTCCATACGACTCGCCACATTGACCGCATCTCCCCATAGGTCGTAAGCGTATTTCATTCGACCTATGGTGCCCGCAATCACGGGACCAGTGTTAATACCAATGCGCAATCCTAAGTGTAAATTGCGGTTCTTGCCGAATTTTGTAATGGCGTCTTGCATATCGATCGCCAGGTTTGCGATCGCCGAAGGATGATCCTCTGAAGGATTCGGCAGTCCCCCCACCGCCATATAGGCATCGCCGATGGTTTTGATTTTCTCTAAGCCGTGACGCTCCACCAACCCATCAAACTCCGACACAATTTCATTGAGCAGCCCCACCAACTCCACCGGGCGCATCTCTCCCGCCAGCCGAGTAAAGTCCACCAAATCCGCAAACAAAATGCTGACATCGTCAAAGCGCTCCGCGATCGCCCCTGGAGAATATTTCAATTGCTCGGCGATCGTCCGCGGCAAAATATTCAGCACCAGCTTTTCCGACTTGCGCTTCTCCTCCAGCAAAATCTTTTCGGTGCGCTCTCGCCGTTCCACTTCCAACTCTAGCTTTCGCACATTAAGCTGTAGCTCCATTTGGGCTACCACTTGACGACTTAGCCCAGTCAAAGCCTTCAGTTGCTCTAGTCGTAGCTGACGCGGCTTGTAATCCATTGCACATAGGGATCCCAGGGCATAACCGCGAGGGCTCACCAGGGGAGCGCCCGCATAAAAGCGTAAATGGGGCGGTCCGGACACCAAGGGATTATTGATAAACCGCGGATCATCCTGGGCGTCGGGAATCACCATCACATCCTCAGGGGTCAAGATGGCGTAGGTACAAAAGCTGACGGCACGAGGGGTTTTGTTAATTCCCAGCCCTCGCTCCGATGCCAAAATTTGCGTATCGTTAGAAATTAGGCTGACGAAGGCAATGGGCGTTTCACACACCTGCGCCAAAATCGCCGTAATGTCCTCAAAGGCTTCTTTAGGTAACGCCCCAAGCTGTAAATATTGCTCCAATTCGGCCTGTCGCTCTGCCTCTTGGCTGGGCATGGGCATGGGACAGGCCAGGATCGGCGACCCTTGTTGGGTTTCAGAAGGGGCAGACTGGGTTTCCGACTGGGGGGAGTTCATTAACGCAGCGCTATTATCAAAATTACTCGATTAAATGCACCCCATTTATCTTAGTAGGTACGCAAAGAACGTCCGTATACGGAGCCGGGGCGGTAATACCTAATCTTTTCTAGAGGGGCACCTTAGAATCCGTATCCAGTGAAAATTTTGTTCAATTTCCCGCTTCGTAAAATCAGTAAGTCTTAAGTACACTCCTGGTGCGTCCAGCGATTTGAATATCTCCCAAGGAATGGGCTTTATGGTTGACCCTGGAATTAGTGGACCTTTTGCATCAATCCTCGTCCTAACCCTAAATCTCTCTCCCTGGGAAGAGGGACTTCAGACAAGTCCGTTTTTTACTTATTCTTGCTCCCCTTCTCCTCGGGAGAAGCATGTCCTGGACGTAGTCGCAGGGGGGCTGGGGGATAAGGGCTGCCAACAGTTCTTATTCGTGCAAGAGGTCTAGTAGCATGGTCGGCGATCGCTGAAGATTATTGCTCGCGAAGCATTGGCGGTGCCAATGGTACGAATTCCGCTTTGATGGTGTGGCTTAAATTGCCCTACCTTTTATGATGAACTGGCTCGACAGAATCATTGAAACTGTTCCCATGTGGACCTCTAGATGCGTTTAGATGCGTTTAAACATGTGCTTAAGTTGATTCAATGTTAGTGAGACCAAAAATCAAGCTAAAAATAGTTGAATAGAAGGAAAAATAGCTTAGGTTTTAATCCTCAAGCGTTTGCGATCGCTTTAACCTGCTGCATCATTTAAACTATGTCGTCTGACCTTTCAAACGGCGATTTTGCCCCTAATCTCCACCAGGTTCCTGAGGAACTTGGTGGCGGCATTGGCAACAATAACGGTGTTAGAGAACCGGGCAATTTAGAGTCTTCGGAACACCCTTTAGAGCAATTTTTTGATCAATCCTCCGATTTATTTGCCATTGGCGACGGTGGTGGACGATTAATCCGGGTTAACGGGGCAATGGTGGCAACGTTGGGATATCGCCAGGACGAATTGGTGGGGCGATCGCTGCTGTCCCTGGTACATTCAGAGGATTTGATTGCCAACCAAACGGCCTTTGAACGCTGTTGGAACAGAGGGCAGGACGGAGCAAAAACGGTGCAGGGGCGATGGCAGCGACGGGATGGGTCGCTTTGCTGGCTGGAGTGGAATTTTGTGAGGGCTGGTGCAGGCGAGACAGCGACATTTTATGGGGTGGCTCGGGATATTAGCGCCCAAAAGCAGCAGATGGCGATCGCCCAGAAGGTGGAGCAGCGGCTAAAGGAAGAGTTGGCGCTGTACAGCAATCTGGTGAAAGATTTGCCGATGGCCATTAATCTTTGGCAGCTTCAGGACCGGGACAATGCGGGATCATTACTGTTGGTTAGCTCCAATAAAGCGGCGCGAAATAACGTGGGGCTGGGGGAAGCCAGCGTGGTGGGGAAGACAATCTTGAAGTGTTTTCCCGACATTCCTGCCGATGAGCTAAGGCGTTTGGGGCGGGTGGCGCGCCAGGAACTGTCCAATTATTTTTATCAGGTCACCTATGTGTATCCTGACAACCCTGTGCCCCGATCCTACGATGTGTGTTTAGTGTCCCTGCCCCAAAATTGTGTGGCGGCGATATTTGAGGACGTGAGTGATCGTGTCCACCTATCCCAGCAGCTGCGCCGTAGCGAAGGCATTTTTCGCGCCATTTTTGAACGGGCGCCCTTGGGCATTGCCCGGATGTCTCCGGAAGGGTATTGGCTGGAAATTAATAATCGGCTGTGTGAAATCTTAGGGTATAGTCCCTCAGAACTTCAGCAACAAAACTTTCGGGAAATCACCCATCCGGGGGACGCGGATCAAGACAAGGTCATTTATTCTCAGTTATTAAGTGGGGCTATTGACACTTGTGTTCTCGAAAAGCGCTATTTGCACGCCCAAGGTCATTTTGTGTGGAGCAATGTCTCAGTGTCTGCCCTTAGGAAAGACGATGGAGAACTGGATTGTTTCGTGGTGACTATTCAAGATATCAGCGAGCGCAAGGCGATGGAGTCTGCCGCTCAACAGCAATCGGAAAGATTAAAGGTTTTAAATACCCGTTTGGCGAGAACTGCACGGACTTTGGACCGTCGCAATGAGGAGCTACAGCAGTTTGCTTATGTGGTGTCCCATGATTTAAAGGCGCCGCTACGGGCAATTTCTAGCTTATCCGAATGGCTAGAGGAAGATTTGCAGGGGTTGTTGCCGGAGGATAGCCGCGAGCATTTGCAGCTAATTCGCAAGCGCATCGGGCGCATGGGAAATTTGCTCGATGGGTTGCTGGAATATTCCCGAGTAGGGCGTAAGCAAATTGAGCCGGACACGGTGGTAGTTGCCGATCTATTGCAGGGGGTGGTTGATTCGCTGTTGCCGCCGCCAGGATTTACTGTGGAAATTGTGGGTCAAATGCCGGTGCTACAGGCGCGATCGCTATCGTTGCAGCAGGTGTTTGCCAATTTAGTTGGGAATGCTATTAAGTACTGCGATCGCGACGATGGCAAGTTAATAATTTCAGTGGAAGAGCGAGACGAGGATTATGCGTTTTCTTTGCAGGACAACGGTCCCGGCATTGATCCTCGCCACTACGAAAAGATTTTCACGATTTTCCAAACCTTAAACCCCCGGGACAAGGTGGAAAGCACGGGGGTGGGGTTGGCGATCGTCAAGAAAATTCTGGAGCTTGAGGGCGGCACAATTTCGGTGGAGTCAGAGTTGGGGCAGGGGACGACGTTTACGTTTACTTGGCCAAAAGTGTCCGTGACCTTTGACGAAGCATCGCTACAGATTAACTAGCTCAACCCAGATCGAAGCCTGCATTACCCCATAACCGACTTTGGGACGTGCCATCATTGAGCACCAGAAACCTGACGTAGTTGGAATCACACGCCCTTTTATAATCAGCTCAACAGGACTTACGTAAGACATGCCGCTGAAGTCAACAACAAATGTTGCCTCGGCTTCCCTCTTTAGTAAGGGGGCTTTTCGTAAATCCTGTTCAATGAAAAGTAGGACAGTTTTGAGCTGCGCAGGCGAAGCTGAGTCCGCACCATTGGCTTTGCCAACGCTTCGCGAACGATGACCCTCAGCGATCGCTGACTGTTCTGTTAATTCAAGAATTGACCATAAAGCGAAAAGTGCTAGGGGCTGAAACCTCTATAGACACAGGCTTTGAACCTGAAATGATGACAGCCTCTAGGACCTACCGCTCCACAACCATATTGATCAACACAGAACGCCTGCCCATAGTTCACGCCACCAGGTTTATATGGCTAGGGGAATTGGATAGATAGGAGTTGGGCTGGTGGCGCTCAGGGAAACCTGCTCCACCGCTGGCGGTTCGTTGAGCCATTGATTCGCCAACAAGCTGAATTGGGCTTTATCGCCAGTCACACAAAATCGGTGACTTTGGAGGGGACCCGTGTGGTGTAGCTCCAGATTATCCAGCACCATTTTGGCGTCACGCACAATGGAAACGGCGGGATCAATACGGACGATCGCCCTAGGCAAAACCTGATCTAAAACCGGAGCTAAATGGGGATAGTGGGTGCAGCCATATACCAAGCTATCGATTCCTTGATCCAACAGCGGCTGTATGTAAGTGCGCACGGTGCCCAAGGTTTCTGGATGATGAATTCGTCCCTCTTCCACAATGGGCACAAATTCGGGACAGCCCACTTCCCATACGGCGGTGTGTGGCGATCGCTCTCGAATCGCATCACGATAGGCATGGCTTTTGGCGGTGGTAGGGGTGGCAATTACCCCAATGCGTTGTCCTCGGCTACTGGCTAGTGCTGCCGCCGGTTGAATCAATCCCAAAATGGGCAAGTCAAACTCCTGGCGCATGGTGTCCAATGCCAGTGCGGACGACGTATTACAGGCCATCACCACCATCTTTACGTTGCGCCCCACCATCCAGCGAATAATCTGTCGGGCAAATTCCACAATTTCCTCCGGCGATCGCGTTCCATAGGGCACTCGCGCCGTATCCCCCAAATACAGCAGCGGCTCGTTGGGCAACTGTCGCTCCAACTCCTTCAGCACCGTCAGCCCCCCTGCACCACTGTCAAAAACGCCAATGGGCTGGTGATTATCTCCATGATCGGGCACAGGCTGGGCAGGTCGAGAAGCTTGGGAATAGGTCATATAAATTGACGCGATCGCCGCGTTTGTTAAAAGGGAGGTGGGAGGGGATAAACAGAGGAATACAACCGGTGTTGTACCTCAAAAAATTGCTTAAACCAAGAAAATTCGTAACGGCATTGATAATAGTGGCGTCGATTTTCCTAATATTCCGCCTAGGACGTGTCATCAATTAAGCATCAGAAGCCTTACACAGTGGGAAGTACGAGCCCTTTCAGTCCAAGACGGTCTAGGGGCTGAAATCCCTGCCACTAAAGGCTTTGAAGTTCAAATGATGATAGCCCCTAGTTTGCCGTGATTCAGGAGCAACAGCTCGCCCAGTGGACCAGTTTCTTAAAACGGATACTCCACTGGTGTATCCGGCTTGGGTAGGACGCAGCATCAACTGCGCTTTAAAGGCTTGGTTAGGCGGGGAGCACAGGGCCTTTTAATAGGAGGCTTGGGGGCTCATCCTTACGGCAACTGGCTGTGGGATTTGATAGATAACAGCCAAGCCCCTCTGTAAAATTCACCAAATCGGAGGAAGTCATGGATAAGCAAAATCGATTTCGGGGATGCTTACTGGGATTAGCTGCTGGAGATGCGGTGGGTACAACGGTGGAATTTTCGCCGCGAGGGACTTTTACTCCGTTGACGGATATGGTGGGGGGCGGCCCTTTCAGGCTAAAGCCGGGGCAGTGGACTGACGATACGTCAATGGCCCTATGTTTGGCAACGAGCCTGGTGGATATTGACGGTTTCGATGGGCGCAACCAAATGGAACGCTACTGTCGCTGGTGGCAAGAGGGTTATCTCAGCAGCACCGGTGAATGTTTTGACATTGGCAATGCCACGTCGGAAGCTTTGGCAAGGTTTCAGGAAACGGGGGAGCCCATGGCCGGGTCAGATAATCCCCGCAAGGCAGGAAATGGGTCCATTATGCGTCTGGCTCCCATTCCTATGTTCTTCTTCTCCAGCTGGGCGATCGCCGATCCTCTGCCCGATTTTGAGGTGATGCTGGAGGAGCTGGGGCAGTGGGCCATCAGTAGCTCTCGCACCACCCACGGCGCCGCAGAGTGTTTGGAGGCGTGCGAATGGTATGCCCGGGCGATCGTCAGAGCCCTGTATGACCAGTCCAAGGAAGAAATTTTGTTGGCGGATGGGGATATGGACTTGGGGTGCGAATTGATTCGGGATATTGCCCAGGGGAAATATCGCACAAAGACCCGCGATGAGATTTCCGGGTCGGGCTACGTGGTGAAAAGCTTGGAGGCGGCCCTGTGGTGCTTTGACCAAACGGACAGTTTTCGAGAGGCGATTTTAATGGCGGCTAACCTGGGGGACGATGCGGACACAACAGCGGCGGTGTGTGGGCAAATTGCCGGGGCATTTTATGGGGAGTCGGGCATTCCCAAAGACTGGCTAGGCAAGTTAGCCCAAGTGGATTTGATTCGACAGTTGAGCGATCGCCTAATGGGAGAGCTGTTGGAGCAACTTACTTAGCTGCGGTGCGCGATTTAGTCCTGATCCTGGCTTTCGTACAACTGGCTTAAATCCTGACTCGTCACTGCCGCCATGGGTTTGTCGAACAAAAGCCTGCCGTTTTTAAGGGCGATCGCTCGATCAAAATATTTTTGCGCTAAATCCACCGTGTGCAGGCTCGCCACCAGGGTTTTTCCGCGATCGCTACAAAGCTGAGTCAGTAAATCCACAATGGCTCGCGATCGCTCAGGGTCCAAGCTAGACACCGGTTCGTCCGCCAAAACAATTTGCGGGTTCTGCATCAAGACTCGGGCGATCGCCACCCGCTGCTGCTGTCCCCCTGATAGCTGGGTGAGGGGCTTATAAATTTGCTCTCCAATGCCCACCTGGTCCAATAGTTGGCGACAGTGGGGCACATTGACCGGCACCAACAGGGACAAAATCGACTTCCAAAGGGGCCAATAGCCCAATCGCCCAGCATTGACGTTATGGAGAACGCTAAGGTTGTTGATCAAATGAAACTGCTGATAAATGGTGCCAATTTGCCGCTGCACCTTGCGCCGTCGGGATGTGTTTAGACGATGCAGAGACTGCCCCAGCACTACAATTTCGCCGACGGTGGGGAATCGCGATCCATTTAGCCACGACAGCAACGTACTTTTTCCCGCCCCGGATGGTCCAATAAGCGCTACCCGTTCCCCTGGGGCGACCCCTAGGGAGATATCCCGCAATGCCCAGCCCGCTTCATTAAACCGCTGCCCCGCTCCCCGTATTTCCAACACCGTTTCAGTCAACTTTGATCAAAACTCCCATTTGAGTCAGCACTTCTATTCGCCAAACTTCCATAGGATTCGCAGTCCCATTCAGGTGCATAAGAAATGATGTCTGAGTCCTGAGCGGCGCTGCTTATAACGCGTTGGAAAAGCCCATGGTGCAAGCGGATCCCGGATTGGGAACAAGCGACCATGTTAGCCAAACTTTTGCAAAAGCTGCTGCACACAACGCAAAGCCTTTACATCTCCTAAATCTAAATAAATTTCCTGGGCTTTTTGCCAATGGACGCACGCTTCTCCTAATTTGCCCTGTTGTCGCAGTACCCGTGCCCGCGCCATGTAAACATCGGGATTGTAAGGGTTGCACACCAGCGCCTCATCCAAAAGACCTAAGGCATCATCGGTTTGACTAGCCCGTAGTGCCTGAATGGCCTGAGCATGGCACAGGGCTGCCCGGTCAGGATCAATTTCCCGGGCTAGCCAGTTCTCCTGAATGGCGATCACCGTAGCACTATCCCCCCGATCCCAAGCGCAATCCCGCGCCTGTTGTTCCGCCACCACTGCTCTCACTGGATGGTCTTGGACCGCCGCAATTTCTGCCACCAGCAAATGTCCCTTGGGATGACTGGGGTCCTGGGCCAGCGCCTCCGCCACCAGCGTGGACGCCTGGTCATAATCTTTATCGTCACAGGCTCGGCGCGCCTGCTCTAGCAGCAGTGCTCCGTCCCCATCGCCGGCAATATTGATTCCAGCGCTACCCCCGTCGGCGACCTTGTCCGCCGCCTCTTCCGAAGTCATCCGTAGGCTATTTAGCTTACCCAGTGCCCACTTTGCCGTCTTTTGCACCGTCTCATTTTCATCTTCAGTGGCGTAAGCCAACATTCGACTGACCTGGGTAAAGCGGTCATACACCTGGGTTAAATCACGAATGGCATTTAGACGGACCTCGGGGTCGCTGTCCTGGAGGGAAATGGCCATGGCCCGCTCCATAGGGCGCAAAGTGCGGGTGCCAATTTCCGACAGCACGGCCAAAATAATGCTGCGCTGCTGGGAATCGGCGGTAACCAATAGCTCCATTAGTGGAGCGATCGCCCGAGAATCCCCCCGCTCACCCAAATTCCAAATGGCTCGCCGCCGCACCGAGGCACTGGGATCTCGTAGCTCTGCCAGTAGCCGGTCCGCTTTGGTAGGGGGCAACACCCGTGTGGGCAACGATCCATCCTTCACCCGAGCCACGGCGCCCGCCCTATCTTTCCCTTCGCTAACGGGGTTGGCATCCTTCTCTCTCGTCGCTGTGCCGCTGTCCCCATCGCCGGACCCCGCACTACCCACCACATCCACTGTCATCGGTGTAGGTCCATCGTCCTCATCGGCGATCGCCCCCACAACCACCTCATCCCCTTCTAGGTCATCCCCACCATCATCTAGCTCGTCATCGTAATCTTCATCACCGCGACGCCGCAGAAACATCCACGCGCCTCCGGCCAAAATTCCGCCGCCTACAATGCCGCCGCCCCCCAGCAACAGCCACCGCCGCATACCGCCCCCGCCACCGGAGTCCTCTTCCTGGTCTTCGCTAGAGCCCCCATCGGATTGGGCTAGAAGCAAAGGAGTCTCAAAGACCATTTTCTGAGCCAGCACTTCAGACTGAGCCATGGACTGATCTGCCACCAGCTCTGCCACTGACTTATGGGGCTGTCCCGCCGCCGGTAGTGATCCTGCTGCGCCGCTTCCCAAAATAAAAATCGTCAACCACCAAGTCAGTCCCATAGAAGTATCGAAGAGAATGGCAAATATAGCGCGGAAAAATTTATGGCGCGAAAGAATTTACGGTGCGGAAGAATCAATGCCAGGAAATTAGCGTTAAAAAATCAACACAGAGAAATCGGCGCAATCAGCGACTCACCCAAAAGCCCCATGCAAGGTCTCGATGCAAAGTCCTGTGACCTTTATGACCCTATTAGTCACAACATTGATCGCGACTTCAATCGACCACAAACTTAACAGGACTTCTCTTTATTTTGCACCTTCTTTCTAGCGTCGCCAAAACAGCAGCCCTAACGTTTTTGCCCCCGCCTTCGCCGATGCTACCGGTGTAATCGGCGACCTAGGCTTGCCCTAACCAGGATTGCCCGTGGACTTTTTAAGCTGGATAGACTTTAAAAAGGTCATCACTGCTTCATTGTCCAACTTGGCATCCTCTGCGCCAACGACAGCTTGATACAAAACGCCGTTGGCATAGAAAATACGAGCCTTAGCCGCAAACTGCCCCGGACGAGTTAAGCGAATTTCCCGTCCAGGAAAACCATTAAGGCGCAGCTTCACTTCAGAGGTCACCGTTGCCGAAATCCCCTTTGCTAAACTGTCGCGGCTGGCGTTCAGAGCTTTCTCAATATCCAGGTAGGAGTCCTTCGGAACCGGAATGGCATTGTGACTAAATAAATACACGCGCCCTTGCTGGTTATCCGCGTGGCGAGCCAGGAAAATTTCGGTTTTCCCGTTGGGGGTTTCAATTTGGTTCACGTCCGCTTTGGGCTCTTCCGGAAATAGAACGCTGGCGGCTCCTTGAGGGGACTGATATCGATGCCAGCCCTGCCCCGGGGATGGGGATGGGGATGGTGAGGCGGCGGGGGACGGTGACGGGGCGATCGCCTCAACGGAATCGGGTGATCCCTGGGTTGACCACCAATCGCAGCCCCCCAATCCCAGGGCTAACACTCCAATAACCCCAAAAATCCGTCGATAGCTCATTTAGCCCCAGTTCCGTCACGGTTATGCTCACTTCGTTTGGTCATAATCTACCGATCTGCGTCTGAATGCCAAGGGGGCTCTTCCAAATCCGTAGCAAACTCCCCGTCGAGCTCATCGGGCTCCAATTCCGCCTGTTCCTGATCCCACACCAAGTCTTCTAGGGTTTGGTGCTGCGATCGCCGGGATTGCCTGCGATAGCGCTGGCTGGCTAACCGAGGCTCGTACACCTCCTGCCCATCCCGAGTCACCTTGCGCTTGAACTTCGGATCCTCCTCCACCTGCTGCCGCTGCTGCTCCTCAAAAAGCTCCGCCTCTTCCAGCAGTTCTAAATACAGGTCATAGCGCTCCCAATCGTCCCCCACGGCGCACCCCGGTTCATCGCGATGGCGGCAGTTTCCGTAGCGACACTGCTTCTGTGCCAAACGACGGCGAATTTCGGGAAAATACCCCGCCAGCGCTTCGGGGGTACAGCTAAGGGCAGGCTGATTAAATCCTGGCGTATCCGCTAGCAGCCCTCCCCCCGGCAGCTCAAACAGTTCCACATGGCGTGTGGTGTGTCGTCCCCGGGCGAGCTTTCCCGATACGGCGTTTACCCGTAGCTGCGCCGTGGGAATTAGGGCGTTAATGGTGCTAGATTTTCCCACCCCCGACGGTCCTGCCACTACGGTGGTGACCCCGGCTAGGGGCGATCGCAATTCTGCCAGATGGGGATCCTTCACCACGCTGGTGACGATAGGCTGGTATCCCCAACGATCCAAACTTTCCAGCACTGAGTTCAGGAAGGAATCGCCCACCAAGTCTCGCTTATTTAAACATAGACAAATATCAATTCCCGTTGATTCGGCCTTAATTAAAAATCGACTTAGCTGGTTAAAATCCAGCGCCGGTTCCGCCAGGGAAAACACCAGTAAAATTCGATCCACATTGGCGATGGGCGGGCGATCCAAATAGCTCCGTCGAGGGCTTACCTGGGCGATCGCCCCCCGCTGTCCCTGCCAATCCGGCTCTTCAACGGTAACGCGATCGCCCACAGCCACCCGCTGCCCAACCTTTTTGAGCCGCGCCCGTCGAGTACACAACAGACGCCGGGGAGACTCCGCCATCGGCACCTGGTCCAGCCGCACCCAATAATAATTGGCCTGCACCGCCACCACCGTGCCCGTCAAACTGGTTTCAGCGATGCCCGTTAAGTCGTCACGACTATTGCCGCCAATATGGCTGCCAATTTTCGTGCCTTGACTATTTGTACTGAAACTATTTGTACTGATATCCGCGCTTCTCTTCGCCGCGCCTTTGCCCTGTTTTAAATCCTTCGCCGCCATCAGGACTCGCTATCGGGTTTGCACACCCGTAGGACAAAATGCTCGCCGCAGTCGATTAATTCCTCCACGGGAAACCCCGCCACCGCTAAGCTGTCCGGCACCTGTTCCGTGGGCTCTCCAGGATCGATTAATACCTCCAACCGTTGCCCCGCCGCCATTTTTTGTAGTTGTAGCTTGGTACGCACAAAATTAATGGGACATGGCGTTCCCCGCAAATCCAGGGTGACGTCAATGGAGTCCTCTGAACGATTCGATTGACTGTTTTGGGGAGCGATCGCACTCATAGATTTCCAAATCCCTAATGTTGCCCTGACCTTCTTGACCTGAGGCTTGCCACCTCAGAGACTCACTCTAAGATATCAACAAAACCTGATATTGCAGTTGTGTTTCTAGGGCACTTTGTGTCTTTGGCTTGAAGATCCTCTTTCAGAACTTAGGTTCAAGAGTGTCGTTCTAAGTAAACAAATTACCTAGAAAGCCAACGCCTCCTTTACCAGTTTTTTCACCACGCACCTTTGCCAATTGAATCAACAAATCCCGCTCTTCCTTCGGCACTTTTGTGGGAATGACCACCTTCACCGTCAACAAATGATTTCCACGGCTCACCGGATTCCCCAATCGAGGCACCCCTTTTCCTTCCAGAGTTAACACTGTTTCTGGCTGAGTCCCTGCCGGAATTTCCACTGACTCTTTGCCGTCAATGGTATCCACTTCCATCTCGCAGCCTAAGATCGCCTGGAGATAGCCCACTTTTACATCAGAGCTGACGTTAATGCCGTCCCGCTTGAAGCGATTGTCTTCGTTTACAAACAAGTAAACGTACAAGTCGCCCGAAGGTCCATTGATCTTACCTGCATCTCCTTCGCCGGACACCCGCAGCCGCGTTCCATTATCTACCCCTGCCGGAATGGCAATTTTTAAAGTCTTAGTTTCCTGCTTAGTTCCCCGTCCGCTACAGTCACCGCACTTATCCTCAATAACCTGACCCGATCCATCACAGGTGGGGCATGCAGACACTTGGGCAAAGCTACCAAAAGGGGTGCGGGTTGCACGACGTACCTGTCCAGAACCGCCACAGGTGCTACAGGTTTTGGGGCGAGTCCCAGGCTTTGCGCCAGATCCGCTACAGGTGGCACAGTTTTCCAGATGGCTGATGCGAATTTCTTTTTCGCCCCCGAAAACTGCATCAGAAAAGTCCAGCTTTAGATCCAGGCGCAAATCATCGCCACGCACCGGTCCCGATCGCCGTCGTCCACCGCCGCCCGCAGCAGCTCCACCAAAGCCCCCAAAAAAGCTTTCAAAAATATCGGCAAATCCGCCCATATCGCCCATGTCTTGGAAGCCAGCTCCACCAGCCGCTGCACCAGACACGCCAGCTTCTCCAAACCGATCATAGCGAGCCCGCATTTCCGGCTCTGACAACACCTCATAGGCTTTATTGATGTCCTTGAAGCGATCTTCAGCCCCCGGCTCCTTGTTTACGTCCGGATGATACTTACGAGCAAGGCGACGATAGGCACGCTTGAGTTCGTCCTTATCTGCCGTGCGCGCAACGCCTAAAATCTCGTAGTAATCGCTTGACATAGCGTACTTGCTTCAATCCGTAGAACTATCAATAAAACGGGGCTCGAACAAACAACCCTTTTTGCCATTGCGCCTGATTAATGGACAAAACACGCATTAAGTTTACGTGTTAAATACCCAGGTTGTAGTCCAGAATCAATGGTTATTCTGAACCATCATAAACGCCAATCTTAAAGTTTTCTTATTTACAACGTGCGGATGTTTCTACCTAACCCCACCGTGTTTTGTGGGTTTCATCGACTGCGCCAGCTCGGCAATGCTTAATCGCCTCACCGATCACTGGCGGAGCTAATCTCGGCAGCCCTTCTGAGTTTCTAGCCTGGCGACGCTTAATGCCCTTACTCGATCGCCTCATAATCGGCGGTGACGGTGGCGCTGTCGTAGTCCATATCGTCCCCTAGATCCAGGTCAAAGTCGTCGCCTCCCAGGTCCAAGTCGTCGCCTCCCAGGTCCAAATCGTCCCCTAGCTCGTCAGAACTGGAATTGTCACCGGGGGAGACTCCTTGGGCCGTGGCGCTCATCATTGCTGGATCTGCGACCCTAGTCGCATCGGCAGGACTATCAATCAAGCCCTCTAGTCCCTCTAAAATTTCTTCCGTAGAATGATTATCGCGATTATCGTAGCCGTCTTCTCCAGTGGCAGCAGGTGCTGGCGTAGGGGCCGGAGCCGGTTTGGGAGAATCTGCTTTTTTCCTGTCGTCCGTTTCGCCGTACACAGAGCGTCCAATATCCAGCAGTCCTTGGCGCAGTTCGTCCACCGCTTCTTGGAATTCGCTTTCCTCCACCTCATCATTTGCTGACGCAGCCCGCACCCGGTTGACCAATGTCAACAGGTTCTGGCGAGCAATGTCGTCTAGCAGGGCCGCATTGTCTTCCAGTGCCCCTTCGTAGCTCACGATTAAATTCTCCGCCTCATTGCGCAATACGGCGATCGCCTGACGTCGCTGGTCTTCCTCCGCAAAGAAATCCGCCTCCCGGCGCATCATATCCACCTCTTCGCTGCTCAGCCCCCCCGTGTTGCTAATGCTGATGCTCTGGGCCTTACCGGTGCCTTTATCTAACGCCGACACATTTAAAATGCCGTCCGCATCAATTTCAAAGGTCACCTCAATTTGTGGCAGTCCCCGAGGAGCCGGTGGGATTCCGTCTAGCAAAAACTGCCCCAGGCTCTTATTGTCCTCAGCCATCGCCCGCTCCCCTTGGAGGACCTGAATTTCCACAGACCGCTGCCCATCCACCGCCGTGGAAAACACCTGGGATTTACTGCTGGGAATGGTGGTATTGCGCTCAATAACCCGGGTAAAGACCCCACCCAACGTTTCAATACCCAAGGACAACGGCGTCACATCCAGCAGTAATAAATCCTGCACCTCGCCCCCAAGGACCCCTGCTTGAATCGCCGCCCCTAGGGCAACCGCTTCATCAGGATTAACGGAGCGATCAGGAATCTTGCCCCCGAAGAAATCGCTTACGGCATGCTGCACCGCTGGGATGCGCGTGGATCCCCCCACTAAAATAATTCGGTCAATGTTGTCTGGTTGTAGCCCGCTATCTTTCAAGGCTTGCTTTACGGGCTCCATGGAGGCCTGCACCAGCTCCGATACCAAGGTTTCAAACTGGGGGCGAGACAGCTCTATTTCCAGGTTTTTGGGACCGGTTTCGTCAGCGGTGATAAATGGCAGGTTGATAGCAGTGGTTTGAGTGCTGGACAGCTCAATTTTTGCCCGTTCCGCCGCCTCTCGTAGCCGCTGGGTCGCCATCTTATCCGACGATAAATCAATCCCCTCTTGCTTCTTAAATTCCTCTAAGATCCACCGCAGCACACATTGGTCAAAATCGTCGCCGCCCAAGTGGTTATTGCCGGCGGTGGCATTAACTTCAAACACCCCGTCCCCAAGCTGCAAAATTGACACATCAAAGGTGCCTCCACCCAGGTCAAACACCAGGATTCGCTGTTCCACATCCTGCTTATCCATTCCATAGGACAGGGAAGCAGCGGTGGGCTCATTAATGATTCGCAACACTTCAAGCCCAGCAATTTGCCCAGCGTCCTTGGTGGCCTGGCGCTGGGCATCGGTAAAGTAGGCCGGCACGGTAATCACCGCCTTATCCACCGGCTCACCTAAATAATTTTCTGCGTCTTGCTTCAGCTTCTTGAGAACTCGGGCAGAGATTTGCTGGGGGGTATAAACTTTGTCGCGAATTTGCACATCAACGGTGTTATCTCGCCCAGAAACGCAGTTGTAGGGCACTGTACTGCGCTCCTGTTCCGTTTCCTCCCACCGTCGCCCGATAAAGCGCTTAACGCTGTAGATGGTGTTTTCTGCGTTGGTTACCGCCTGGCGCTTAGCAAGCTGTCCCACCAACAGGTCATCGCCTTTGGCAAAGGCCACAATGCTTGGGGTGGTGCGACCGCCTTCGGTGTTGGGGATCACAATGGGCTGTCCCCCTTCCAGTACGGCCACACAGCTATTGGTGGTGCCTAAGTCGATGCCGATAACCTTTCCCATGGTGTTGTCCGTACGGCGAGGGTGAACGGTAAGTATGGTGGATGCTTAAGGGGCGGCGCGGGCGATTACCTCAGTTGCCAACCCAATTGGAACCTCGATTTATAGATTACCCCCTACCACCGAGAAAAGCTGCATTCTGGAAACTGCACGGTGAAAGCTACAGTTCGAACAACGGAGCATGGCTGAGGATCACAGCATCACCAAAACGCGTACAAAACTCAGTCGAAAATCGATGGCAACTAAAAAACGAAGGCGAAGAAAGTAAAATTCTTCGCCTTCGTCAAAAAAATCGACTTTTGTATTGACTACGTCCAAAAAACATTTAAGCTCGCTCAAGGCCTTATTGAGGACGTTTTAAACCTTCAAAGAGGCAGCTCAAGTAAAATATTTTATAAGTCTTAATTATCCGAATTACTCAGAGCATTTTTAAGGTCATCAATCACCGTATTAGCCTCTTTTGAGTTTTCCGGCGTATTCATTTTCGACTTGTCCGCGCTGCCTTGAATGCCATTAAGCCCGTCTTTAGCACGCGATGAAACGTCTTTTTGACTGCGAGGCGGCGTTTCACCCACCTCCTTAGAGGACGTCTGAAAAGTCTAATTTATGACGCCAGCCGCTTGAGTAAGAG
>CALGDE010000110.1 GCA_937883785.1 uncultured cyanobacterium | reverse complement strand
TCAAGTACGCATGGGGCAAGACTTCATAAGCGATTTTTCTATATCTACTCTCTTAGTGGATATTTGAAAAGTAAAAAAGCTGACGGGATTCAGCCTGTAGTTGAACAGCCAACAGCTCCCTTCAGCGATGACTCAAATTTATCCCAGCGACCTTAACGACTAACAGTGGACCTTACTTGAAGCCCTACTGCCTCCCGCCAAGCCTAGTGGTCGTCCTCGCACCGTGGACCTACGTCAGATAGTCAATGCCATTCTCTATGTCCTTTGCACTGGCTGCGCCTGGAGATACCTCCCCAAAGACTATCCCAAATACAAGACGGTGTATCACTACTTTGCCCAGTGGCGCGATGACGGCACCTGGCATCAAGTTCATGAACGACTCAGACATCAGACAATGGACCCGAACCGTGGAGTATGGCCGTTTCCCTCTCCCTCTCTGGCGGTGGCGGATAGTCAATCAGTGTCAACGGCTCCCATGGTTCATGAGCACGTGGGCTACGACGGTGCCAAGAAAATCAAGGGGCGAAAACGCCATCTACTCGTGGACAGTCTGGGGATTGTTTTGACGGTGGTGCTCACCGCTGCCAAAGTATCCAAGGGAGCGGAATTAAAGCAACTGCTCCATCAGACCCGCCGAGCGTGGGTCTGATGGAGCATCTAGGTGTGGTGTTAGTTGACGGAGGCTACCAGGGAGAGGCATTGGTACGGTGGGTGATGGACACTTGGCGCTGGGTACTGGAGAAGGTGCTGCGACCATCCGAAACGAAAGGCTTCGTGGTGATTCCTAAACGGTGGGTCGTCGAGCGCTGCTTCGGATGGTTTCGATGGTGTCGTCGTTTGAGCCGAGACTACGAGTATTCCCTTCATAGTGCCGAGAGTTGGGTTTACATTGCATCCATTCGTCTCCTATTCAGACGCCTGACGTCGTGAATTAGACTTTTCAGACATCCACTTAGATATATTTCAAAATACCTACATTATTTTTTTCGTAGTAGCGTAAGGCCATCACCAATGGTCAACATACTCATCTCAACTTCAATTTCCTCGCGAAGTCTAGCATTCAAGTTTCTCAAAGCTCGGGTACGTCGGTCATCTGATCGGGAATTAGTAACTCGTCCACTCCAAAGAACGTTATCGATCGCCACAACCCCCCCGGTGCGAACTAGCTTTAGACAGCGCTCATAGTAAGCCTCATAATTTTGCTTATCAGCATCAATAAATGCGAAGTCAATTGAGGGGCGCTCGTTTTTTTCTATTAATTCATCAAGAGTTTCTAGGGCAGGGGCTACATGCAAAGTAATTTTGTGATCAAGTTGAGCCTTTTTCCAAAACTCTTGGGCGATCGCTCCGGATTCAGCATCGATATCACAGGCGATGATATGTCCATCTTCTGGCAAAGCAAGAGCCATCCATAGCGTGCTGTATCCAGTAAATGTTCCAATTTCTAGAATGTTTTTAGCTCCCATGATTTTGAGCAATAAATTTATAAATTGCCCTTGATCAGGGGGGATAAGCATTTGTGAACCAGGACGCTCAGCACTCACTGACCGTAGCTGGCGAAGAATGCTGGGCTCCCGAACAGACACTGACAATAGATAGTCGTATAACTCGGGACTAACACCTGACGTTTTTGAAGGCATATTTAGTCAGCTCTCCATCATCAATAAGCAGTGTGATCAAGCCTGAAACCTTGTGTTTTCCTTGTTAGGATATGGTTACTAGCCTGCATATCATTGTGTTGCTATGACGTTTGCGTCATTTAAGCCTTTGAGCTGAGCAACATTTTTGTGCAGATTGTACGTACACTTCGTCCTCCCTTGTGCAATTGGAGCCATGTCCCAAACAACTCTGCAATCACAAACAGTCGCGCTGACGGAGACGGGATCGGACGTTGAGCTGCGCAAGGTTTTTAAGGTTTTTAACGGTGAGACGGCAGTTCGGGGAGTTGACTTAACCATCGGGCAAGGTGAATTTTTCAGCATCTTAGGACCGTCAGGATGTGGAAAAACCACGACGTTGCGACTCATCGCTGGGTTTGAGACACCATCAGCAGGTGAAGTACTAGTTCGTGGGCAGTCGATGTTAAATGTGCCCCCAAACCAGCGGCCGGTTAATACGGTGTTTCAAAGCTACGCCCTATTTGGCCATATGACGATTTGGGACAATGTAGCGTTCGGGCTAAAGATTAAGGGGTTAACGAAGGCCGAGCTGGAAGGCCAAGTACGAGAAGCATTGGTCCTAGTCAAAATGGAGTCTTTTGCTCGACGATACCCAGCGCAGTTATCAGGAGGCCAGCGACAACGGGTAGCGTTGGCGCGGGCTTTGGTAAACCGTCCAGCGGTATTGTTGCTAGATGAGCCGCTAGGAGCATTGGATTTAAAGCTGCGTAAGGAAATGCAGATGGAGCTATCTAGCTTGCATCGAGAATTAGGCATGACCTTTGTGATGGTGACCCATGACCAGGAGGAAGCGCTGAGTTTATCGGACCGTATTGCGGTGATGAACGAGGGGCGCGTGGAGCAGGTGGGAACACCGAGTGAAATTTATGAGGCGCCACGATCACCATTTATTGCCGATTTTATTGGGGAGACTAATTTATTACGCGGACGGCTGGCTCAGGTGGATCGTGAAGGCTGGCAAGTGGAAACAGACCATGGCTCTCCAATAATGGTACGGCCGGTGGCAGATTGGCAGCCAGGTAGAGGAGATGCGATCGCCGTCAGCGTTCGTCCAGAAAAAGTAGGGTTAAGCTTGTATCCCCCTGAAGTAAAAGTCAATTGTTTTGAAGGCGAACTGCAAAACATTATGTATTTGGGAACCCATGTGCACTACGCAGTGGAGTTGCGTTCAGGGGAGAAGATTACGGTAATGCAGGTAAATACCGGCGGAGAGATGCCCACGGTGAGTACCCAAGTTTACGTTCACTGGTCCACTCAAGACGGCTTGGCAATGCCTGCCTAGGAGTGTCGTTAATCAAGGTTGAGGAAATTCACACTGTGGAGAGCAATCACTTCTGCAATGAACAATGCTTCAGTCTTAGTGTTTGTGGTTTCCAGTGGATTCATGCAATGGGGAACGTTTCTAAAAACCAACGGTTGGCGGACGACTTTTGAGGATAGGCTAAGGTAATTGTGGTTTCCACATTGAAGGATGAATGGCTAGCAGCAGTTGCAGGGCATTCTTATGGAGAAGTGGAACTTCGGTTTTTTCAAATTGATTTGCTTCTGCTGTTTTATTTTTGGTGACGATGGCTGGCGGTAGCTATTCTCGACGGGCTTTTTTACAGCAAACGGCGGCGGCAGCAATGGGGCTGTCCCTGTCTAGCTGCGGCTGGCGCTTGGCGAACGTGCGCCCGACAAACACTGCGTCAGCGGATACAAGTAAGCTTTATATCTTCACCTGGGCAGGCTACACCGACAAGGCACTTCTGGAACAGTTCACGGCTGAAACGGGCGTTTCCGTGGTTGTGGATATTTACGACTCCAATGAGGCAATGCTGGCAAAGCTTCAATCCGGTGGTGGTGGTGCTTACAGCATCGTTTATCCATCGGATTATATGGTGCGGCGAATGCGAGATTTGGACTTACTCCAAGAATTAGATCGCGATCGCATCAGCGGATTAGATAGCTTATTTGAGCCTTATCAAGACCCGTCTTACGACCCCAACAATCGACACAGCGTTCCAGTGTCATGGGGTACGACGGGGCTGGTTTATAACCGAAAGTCCCTAGGAACGGAGCCTCAAGACTGGGATTTTCTGTGGGATCAGCGAGAAAAGCTGACCCGAAGAATGACGCTAATGAATGATACGCGAGAGACCATGGGGGCTTCTTTGCGCCGACTCGGGTTCTCTTACAATGCGGAGGATCCTGAAGCGATTAGGAAGGCATTTGAAGCCTTACAGGAGTTGAAGCCGTTTTTGGCAAACTTTACGACGGATGCATGGCGCGATCGCATTGTTGCCGGAGATTTGTCGGTAGCCATGGGATATTCAGTGGATGCTGTTGGCGTAGAGTCGGAAAATCCCGACTTAGGCTACGTAATTCCTGCCAGCGGAGCTTCATTGTGGACTGACACAATGGCGATTCCAGTCACTGCACCGAATCCTGATGCAGCTCACGCTTGGATTGATTTTATGTTGCGTCCTGATGTCGCTGCTTCTGTTACAAAATCGTTGTCTTTTGCCACCCCTAGTCGAGACGCTTTTGAGCTGTTGCCCCCTGATATTTCTGAGAATCCCAGCCTGTTTCCCCCTGATGACGTTCTGGCAAAATGTGAAGGGCTTGCGCCGGTGGGGGCTTCAACAGCGTTGTACGAGCGATATTGGAATCAGTTAACCAGCGGCTAGCCATTCAACGGATAACTTTAACTGGACTTAGCAAGGAAGTTACACCAGGCAAGCACCAATAGGAATGTGGTTATTGGGGGTTGGGCAGGATATCTTAGACACAGTTCTAAAGTTGAATAGCCGCCTTGTTATGGGGCATTTAACGCTTTTTCAGCATAATTTTTACCGAAGCCGTGACTCAAACAGCGCCTCCTCCAAATACTCCAGGCTCTTTGGACAGTGTGCCCAATGCTGCAAAGAAGCATTGGGTTGGACCGTGGGCGCTGCTAGGGCCTCCAGGGTTATGGCTGGTGCTGTTGTTGGTGCTGCCAACACTGGTGATTTTTGAGCTGAGTTTGGTGCCGGGCATTCGTCCAGGGGACTTGGTTAATCCTTCGGGATTGGACAATTACACGCAGATTTTTGAATCCGTGTATTTGCGAGTGATGTTGCGATCGCTTCTCTTCGCCATCGGCACCACCGTGGTCAGCTTAGTTTTGGGATTTCCCGTTGCCTACTGGATTGCTCTCATGTCTCCTAAGCGCTGGCGGAATTTACTGCTAGTGGCATTTATTTTGCCCCTGTGGACTTCGTCGCTGCTACGCTCCTACGCATGGATTTCAATTTTGCGTCCCACGGGAGTATTGAATTCGTTTTTGGGAATTTTTAATTTACCGGCACTGGATATTTTGAATCAGTCCCCTGCTGTACTGGTGGGAATGAGCTACAGTTTTTTGCCCTACATGGTGCTGATTTTGTACTCATCCCTGGAAAAGCTAGATTTGAAGTTATTGGAAGCAGCCGCAGACCTGGGCGCCACACCGATTCAATCCTTTTGGAAAATCACGGTGCCCCAAAGTTTTCAGGGCATTGCGGCAGGTTCGCTGTTGGTATTTATTATCAGCCTGGGGGATTTTATTAATCCAGAATTACTGGGAGGCGCATCCAGCATGACCGTTTCCCGATTGATTTACAATCAGTTTTTAGGACCCACGCAAAACTGGGGTTTTGGTTCATCTCTCAGCATGATTATGATTTTTGCGGTGAGTGCAGCGGTGGCTTTGCTGATTCGCTACGGCAATACCTCTTCTGGAAAAGTTTAGGCGACCTTATCGACAGCGATACCTGTGTTATTCGCCAAGGAAATATAAGACACTGCAGTACCTATGAGTGCAATTCAACCTAACCTGGATTCACAGGAGGACATCGTCGAAACTATGGCTACGCCGAAGCTAAGAATTTCCTGGCAAGGGGCTTTTTCAACGGTGATGTACTTTTTGATGTACTTGCCGATTTTGGTGCTGACGGTTTACAGCTTCAACGAGTCACCTTATAGCGCTGGGTGGAAAGGTTTTACGTGGCGATGGTACGGGCAACTGTTTGGCGACACAAGAATTTTGACGGCACTGCGCACCAGTTTGGCAGTAGCACTCTTGGCGGTGGGGCTATCGGCGGTATTGGGAACGATGATGTCGGTAGGGCTATCGCGCTATAAGTTCCGAGGGAAGAAGCTTTACCTGGGAATGTCCTATTTGCCGACAATTGTGCCGGACATCGCCATGGCGGTGGCGACGCTGGTGTTTTTGGCGGCGTTGGCAATTCCCTTGAGTTTGTGGACGATTATTGCGGCCCATGTGGTGTTCTGCCTGGCTTACATTGCGATCGTTGTGTCTACACGGCTGGCAGATTTGGACCCCCATTTGGAAGAAGCAGCATTAGATTTGGGCGCTACACCGGTTCAATCCTTTTTCAAAGTTTTGCTTCCTCAGCTGGCGCCAGGTATTTTGTCGGGTTGTTTGCTAGCGTTTGTGCTGAGTTTGGATGATTTTTTGATTTCCAGCTTTACAGCAGGAAGTGGGGCGACAACGCTGCCGATGGAAATTTTTAGCCGTATTCGCACTGGCGTTAAGCCGGATGTCAATGCCCTCAGTGTGCTGCTGATTTTGTTTTCAGGAGCGATCGCCTTTGCTGGCGAATACGTGCGCTACCGTAATCAAGCTAAAAAAGCGGGCTAGGGGAGCACAATGAAACGGATTCTTAGGCGGATCGTATCAGGGGTGCTGATCACCCTAACCTTTGGAATTGTGATCGCCTCCTATAGTTTTCATATTGAACCCGCCTGGATTGAGGTGGTGCAGCTTCAGGAAACCCTGCCTCGCCTATCACCCGCCTTTCAAAGTTTTAAAATCGTGCAAATTAGCGATACCCATGTGGGACGGCTAATGGGGCAAGAACGACTGAACCAAATTATTGACCTGGTGAATGAGCAAGAGCCTGATCTGGTGACGATTACGGGGGATTTTGTGACCCATCATCCTGACCGATATGCAGATACATTAATTAGCGGACTGCGGCGGCTGACCTCAAAGCACAAAACTGTAGGAGTTTTGGGCAACCATGATTACTCGAGCGACCCCGTTGAAGTGCGGCGCATTCTTCAGGAGGGTGGTGTTTTAGAGCTGAGTAATTCCGTGTATACGATTCAGCGCGGGGAGGAGCAGCTTCAGGTGGCGGGGTTGGATGATCTTTGGGCTGGGAAGACCGATTTGGACGAGGTGCTGGAGCAGTTGCCGCAGCAGGGTGCTGCAATTTTACTGATCCATGAGCCGGACTTTGCGGACACCAGCAGCCTGGCCGGGCGCTTTGATTTGGAGCTTTCGGGACACTCCCATGGGGGACAAATTCGCTTTCCCTTCGTGGGAGGTGTGTGGTTTCCCCGCGATGGAAGAATTTATACCCAAGGGCGATATCAGGTGGGAGATATGGTGCATTACACCAACCGCGGTGTGGGAATGATGGCCATTGGGGCACGGTTGCTGTGCCGCCCTGAAATTACGGTTTTTACTTTGCAAGCTCCTGCTTAATAAGCTGCCTAAATCCCATGACTTTTGCCGATAACCCAGTGGCGGCGGAAAAATCGAGATAGGGAGCTTTCTTCCAGGGATAGATAAATGGGCCGACCGTGGGGGCAGGTGCGGGCGTTTTTAGTCTTCTGCCAATTGTTGATTAGAGTCTGCATTTCAGTGAATTCCAGGGGCGTGCCGTTTTTGATAGCGGTACGACAGGCCACAGCGGCTCGCGCTTCGTTGTAATCATCTACTTTTGCTAACTCTCGCACTGCGCTTTCTAAATCTTCCCGATCCACTAGCGGCGCCGGAACACTTCGAATCGCCCACAGGTTATCGCCAAATTCGTCATATTCAATGCCAATGTCCGCCAGTTGATCACGATCGCTTTCCGATAAACCTTGCACCACTAACGCCTGGGGAAGGGGAGTAATTTTCCAGCGATCGCCCAATTCTTCATACAGCACTCGCTCATGGGCCACATGCTGCTCAATCAGCCATAAACCACCGGGGTGCTCCGCCACAATATAAGTCTGGTTCACTTGCCCAACGGCGCGTAATTTTGGCAACGCAGGTTCCAGAGGTGTGGAAGTTTTTCTTGGTTCCAGCTCTAGAGTTTGGGCGTCGGGTTCTGAATCAATTTGATAAAGGCTTTTGGGTTCGGCAACTTTGAGGAGTTTGCGTACTCGCTGGGTTTGATAACCATCTGGCTGGTGAGTGGGAGTGATCGCCAAAGTGTCAGCCACTGCCTGGCGCAGTTGCTCCACCCACCAGTCGCCCTGGCGCAAGTAAATTTCCCGTTTTGATGGCGTGCGATTCCAGTCTACCCATCCCGCCGGTATAGTTAGGTGCACTACGGCGATGGGGTGGCGATCGCGCGGCAAGGTGCGATAGAACGCCGATGTAACAGTACTAGCGAGTTCTGGCATGTGCACCAGTCGCCCATTCACCATGATTCGAACCCAGTCGAGTCGCCGTCGATGGGCACGATCCGGTAAGCCAATCACCAAATCTACGGTGGTAACGCTGGTGGAATCTGCCGATGAAGTGTCAAGAGATCTCGCAGGCAAGGTGATTTCACAACGGCGATGCTGTAAATCTGAATAGCGCACCGACGTTAGCACTTGGGGCAAGATATCGCAGGCGGTGGCGCCGGGACCCAGGGAAAACCACAATCGCTCTTGTTTATACACTTGCCAGGCAATGTGGGGATGAGCCAGCGCCGCATTTTGTATCGTGATTTGTACCTGTCGCTGCTGCTGGGGCAAACTGGGCAGGCTTTCTTGGCGAGCCGGCAGTGGGTTAAAGAGCTGATCCACTTCCACAATGGTTCCGGGGGCGATCGCCACAGGATTTTCTGTAATTCCTTGTCCCTGGGAATCGAAGGAAACTCGCCACCCTTGCAATCCATCAGGGCTGTTGATCCGACTGGCGATACTTAGCGAAGACAGTTGCGCCAAACTGTGGAGGGCTTCACCGCGAAATCCCAGGCTTTCAATGCGCTCTAAGTCTGAGCGATCGCGTAATTTACTGGTGGTATGGGCGATCGCGACCACCTGCAGCGTTGGTAAATCCATACCAGCGCCATTATCCACTACCCGAATCCAACCTCGCGTCAAATCAAGAGACACTGAAACTCGCGTTGCGCCAGCGTCGATGGCATTATCCAACAGTTCTCGCACTGCGGCCGCTGGAGAATCGATGGTTTCCCCCGCCGCAATAAACTTCACCAGCTCCGGTGACAACGGCTGCAGGTTAGGAGAAGGAGAAGCGTTGCTGGATGGATCGTCGGTCAATTACTCAATTACTTTTGGTAACTATCTTCAGTAGTAAGGCGCATGCCCAGTCTGAGCCTATCACCCCCACAAATCTCGACGTGCCCCCAAAAACAGAAAAAGCACGATCCCCCTTAAGCGATCGTACTCCGTATATGTAGTTGCCTTGCTAGCTCAGACAGCATTGCAAGCTTTTGATTTATTACATTCCCACCATTCCCTGTGGAGTTAGCGATGAGAATGCAATACCAATCTTAGTTAACGCCTCTTATACCTCAGAGTTGCGCTTGCGACGGCTAACCAATAGACCGCCTACAGCCAACAGACCCAAGGTCATGGTGGGCTCGGGCACCTTCTCAGCGGTGAATAGCCAATCTTGGTACTCACCATTACCAAGCTCAATCCAGTCACCGTAGGTACCATCACCATTGTCCACACGGGCTTCTAGCCAACCCCAGCCAGAAAGTCCAGCAAATCCACGGTGATCAGTAGCAAAGTAAAAGGAATTGCCGCCACCATCAGCTTTCGCACGAAGGTCAAAGTCAATCCCCATGAAGCTCATAGAGCCGGTGCCGGTACTGCCACCGCCTGCTACAGCTTCATAGCTAGAAGATCCAGTGGTGAGTCCCGTGTAGTCGAAGTCGAAACTTGCAACACCCGTGGTGCCATCTTTGTAGCCATCTGAGTCAGCACCCAGTCCTTTTCTCGCATTAAAGTCTGCTCCACCGTAGGCATCACCTGAAATATTGATGGTGCCTGCGACCTCATCGAAAACCATCGTCATCGATGAAAGCGCATTGTCAAAGTCGAAGGTGTACTTATCACCGTCTTCGAGCAAGTTGTCCATGCGCAAGCCGTAGCCGGGGTCGGCAATGGAACCGTCGGGATGATTTCCCAAGGAGTAAATGGTGCCAGCTTGAGCTTCAGGAGCAGCAATACCAACGGTGATAGCGCTGGTTAGACCGATGGCAAGTGCGGGGAGGAAGTTAGCAGTTTTCATGACTTTTGAATACGGAGTAATTGGGGTAAATCTTGCGGGCAATTTCGGTAGGACCCTTAAAGCACTTTATTTAGAGTCATAAGCCTAACTAGTTAAAGTTTATTGACCAGCGAGCTTGAGCAACTTGCTTAAAGAGGAAGTATTGAGGACTACCTTTGCTTGCCTATGAATACATCATACGCACGAGTTTTCCTTGTTAGTTAAAGCTTCCATGAAGATACGGCACTTTTTATATGAAGTTCTCATGAAGCGGCGACCAGAGCGACTTTATACAATTCCATTTAGGAACGTTTGCAGCTCAACTTGAGGGAATTTATTTGACGTAGCCGGCTGACGGGGTGACAGAGTAGGTGAAAGCCTTTTTAGCCATGACTTACAGCAT
>CALGDE010000109.1 GCA_937883785.1 uncultured cyanobacterium | reverse complement strand
TTTGCTTTTTCGGCTGTCTGCGCTGTGGTCAGTTCTGGCGGTGATGGAGGTACCGGCGGTGGTGATGGCGGTACTGGCGGTGGCGATGGCGGTACCGGTGGTGGCGATAGCGGCACAGGTGGCGGTCCCGGCGGCGGCGATCCCACTAAGGTGCCTGAGCCTTCCATTCTGGGCGCACTTGCGGCGCTGGGTGGCTTCGGTGCTTTGCGTAAGTTGCGTAAGCGTGGCTAGTGTGGCTGCCGATATCTAGTAGCTACATGCCATAAGTAAAGTAGAGGGGGCGAGATGGGAAAATCTCAGCCCCCTTGCTTTTTGCGAATCTTATGGGGCATATGACCCAAATGCCCGCCACAGACTTCGAGAAAATCGACGAAAACCTATGACCGTAGAACCTTGGCGATTGCCACATGTGGTTGAACACACCACACTATTACTGGACAGTTTTGAGCGGGTGGTGGGGCGATCGCTGCTGGCGAATTTGGCGGAAACACCGGAGGTGCGGGCTCAGCAGTTATTTGGCGCGCCGTTGATCGTGGTTTCCCACGGCACTGAGGCAGATCCAATTTTTAACTACGGCAATCAACGGGCGTTGGAACTGTGGGAAACCAACTGGGATGCGATGACCCAAATGCCTTCCCGGCTAACGGCAGAGCCCATGAACCGAGAGGAGCGATCGCATATCCTGTCGGAAACGGCACGGCAGGGGTACGTTGAGGGCTACTGTGGCGTGCGAATTTCCACCACTGGACAACGGTTTCGTATCCTCGACGTAATAATTTGGAATCTGTTAGATGGAGCAGGAATAAAGCGCGGTCAAGCCGCAACCTATACGCGAATTGAATTGTTAAAATAATCTTGAATGGCAAACAAAAAATTACAGAAAAAGCTTACGTTCAGCTTGAATTTCATCAATTTGTATATTGAAGAATGCCGTAGTAATCAGTTGAAAATAACTAGGTTAGGATGTGGTTAGTTTTCAACAACAAAGCCCATTAAGGCTTACACGCTATGGTCGCGATCGCCACGCCAGACTGGGTTAAACATGCCGTTTTCTATCAAATTTTTCCCGACTCTTTCGTCCGTGGTGAAGCCCCGCCCCGTCAACCCGGGGAGCCCTATATTCCCCATCCCAGTTCTCAGTATTTGGAGCCTTGGGATGCGCCGCCTTCATTTCAACGCAGTAAAGGGGGAAATCTCTGGGGTGTATGCGATCGCCTGGATTATCTACAGGATCTAGGCATCAATGCACTGTATCTAAATCCAGTATTCCAATCAGCCAGCAATCACGGCTATCATCCCCAAGATTACTATCAAGTGGATCCTATTCTAGGGGGAAATAAAGCTTTAATGACGCTGTTGGAAAAAGCCCATGATCGAAATATTCGGGTGATTTTGGACGGGGTTTTTAATCACGCTAGTCGAGGGTTCTATTACTTTAACGACATTCTTGAAAACGGTGGAAATTCCCCTTGGCTCGACTGGTTTCAAGTTGAAGACTGGCCTTTAGCTCCCTATGACGGTAGCCGACCCGCTAACTATAAAAGCTGGGTAGATTATCGTGCATTGCCTCAGTTTAATCATCATAATTCTGAGGTGCGCGAGTATTTAATGGGGGTAGGAGAATACTGGATTGCCCAAGGCTTTGACGGATGGCGATTAGATGTGCCTTTTTGCGTGACTGCCCCCGGTTTTTGGCAAGAGTTTCGCGATCGCATTAAAGCGATAAACTCTGAGGCTTATATCGTTGGGGAAGTGTGGAGTAACTGTCAACAATGGCTCGACGGTACTCAGTTTGACGGGGTGATGAATTATTTATTCACGGGACCCACGTTGGCTTTTGCGGCGGGCGATCGTGTGGTTAGAAACCTAGTGGAAGGTCCCGATTATCTTCCCTACCCAGCGTTAGACGCTAAAGGTTACAGCCAGGCAATAAGTGAACTTTTGGCGCTATATCCTTGGGAGATTCAACTAACCCAATTAAATTTGTTAGATAGCCACGATACGGCGCGAGTACGATCTGTTGTCAATGGGGATGGTGCCAGTGTGGAATTGGCAACGTTGCTGATGTTGACTTTCCCCGGTGCACCGACGATTTACTATGGCAACGAATTGGGAATGGAAGGTGGTTTAGATCCCGATTGTCGACGAGGATTCCCCCCTAATGAGTCTCAATGGGACCGAACTGTTTTTGATTATCACAAAGCGTTGATTTCAATCCGCAATCAGTATTCAACCCTGAGAACTGGTGCCTATTCGTCTTTATCTCAAGGAGGTTATTTATACGTCTTTGGACGAGGAGAAGAGGCCGATCCTGGGCGCGTAATTATTGCGGTTAACGGGGGCGATCGCCCAGAAAAAGCAACTGTGGAAATGCAAAATAACCACAGTAAGCCTCAAAAAATAGTTTACGGTAGGGGCTCTATAACCTACGCAGATAGCGACACAGGAGGCTGCACCTTGACATTGGAACTGCCTCCACGCCAAGGACTCATTTTAGGGGCGTCCGCATAATTTTTTCTGTCCTTTTCCTAAGGCTATTTGATTCCATGCTTAGGCTTGTTAACCTCAAAAAAAGTTTTGGAGAGCGAAAAGTTTTAGACGATTTGTCTTTGACTTTGATGCCTGGTGAAGTGTACGGACTATTGGGGGCTAACGGTGCGGGAAAAACTACAACGATTAATATTATTTGTAGACTGTTAAACCAAGATGGCGGAGAAGTTTGGCTAGGGGAGAATTTATTATCTGATGCCAATAAGAAGCTAATTGGTATCGCTCCTCAGGAAAATCTGCTATATAAAAGCCTGTCCTGTGGCGAGAATTTGAGATTTTTCGGGGATATTTATGGACTGAGTAAAAAGGATTGTGATAGCCAAATTAAGCGGTGTTTAGATGCGGTTAATTTAGGTGATCGCATCCATAGCCCCGCTGATACCTTAAGCGGTGGTATGCAGCGGCGAATTAATGTTGCGATCGCCCTAATGCACCAGCCAAAGTTATTAATCCTAGACGAACCCACCACAGGGCTGGATATTGAAACCCGCTATGAAATTTGGAGCTTAATTGAACAGCTTCGCCAGCAAGGAATGACGATTTTGCTCACAACCCACTTATTGGACGAGGCGGAACGTCTTTGCCAAAAAATCGGGATTCTTCAGGGCGGGCAACTCTTGGCAGAGGGCGATTTAAACGCCTTAAAGCAGGTCATTTCTGCTGAGGAAATCATCACCGTTAGCACACCAGAGGAAGAGGCGGCGATTGATATCGCCAGGGGGTATGGATTTACCCCTCGCTATTATGGCGATCGCCTATCGTTTTGGGTGCCTGAATTAGTGGAGCTTAAAACTTTAGTCGATTACTTTTCCGATATTGAAATTAATTCCATTGCCCGCCAGCCCGTCAGCTTAGAGCACATTTATCTAGAGCTAACTCGCCCTAGGAAATAAGTTGTCTTATGGCTGCTGGCTACAGTCACTTGTATAAGCGCCCTGAGAGTTATTTTCCATTGTCCACAAGTCAATTCCGTCAAAGTCCTGAGCTATCTTTAAACAGAACGAAAGTACTAGACACAAAGCCTTAGCTCTAGAGCTTGGCTGCGCAGATTAATAGCGAACTCGCGATATTGCCGACGAAGCTGCAACCCAAATTAACTAAACGCTGAAAGAGCTATGGATGGAATTTATATTCTCGGCAATGATGTTGTCTTTGACCAGGTCATTGCGCTGATCAACAGCATTCAGGCTCACAACGGCGATCGCTATCCTATTTGCGTTCTTCCCTATAACGAACAGGTTGAACGGCTTAAAAAAGCAGTTGCAAATTACGATGGCGTTAGCGTTTTGGAAGACGAAACGCTGTTTAACCGCTGGGACGATTTCGTAACGAAGGCCTGGGAAGAGGTGGCCTCTCGCTACGAATTTTGGAATAAAGGGGGAACTCACGAAGGTATTCATCGTATGGGCACTCACAGGCGATTTATCGCCTTTGACTTAGATGCGCCGTTTGAACGTTTCCTTTATTTGGACGCTGATACGATTACCCTATTATCTTTAGAAGACTTCTTTCAGCGATTAGACGCTAATGACTTTATTACGTACGATTTTCAGTATAAAGACCCGTCCCACGTGTTTAATATGGACTTAGAGGAGACGCGAAACTTTCTTGAGAAAGATAACAACGCTAAGCGAATCTTTTGTTCAGGGATGTTTGCGTCAAAGGCAGGTTTAATTGGCGCTGAAGATCGAGAAAAAATAGTGGCTTCGTTGAAGGCAGATCAGGGTAAATTTCTTTATCCTCAAGCTCCAGATCAGACCCTTCTAAACTATATTTCGATCATTTTAAATTTCTCCTATTCCAACCTGTCCCTTGATTTACCCAAGGAACAGGTGACGGGATGCTGTGTTACCTCCAAACATTTTGAAGAGAGAGAGTGGAGACTTTACGATAAGGGCAACCCATTAACTTACTTGCATTACATTGGGCTGTCTTCCAAGCTATTCGGTCGGCTGTGCGGGGGAGAAAATATTGACTTTCCCTATCGAGATGTATTTTTGCACTACCGATATTTGAAGACTCCAAGTGAAAGACCCGAGTTTACAGGAAAGCCTGTGCCTTATAACGCTCCCCCTGGCTTTTTGGCGCGAGTCAAGAAAAAGGTGAAGCAGAAACTTGGAATTTAAATGTTGGGAATTTAGCTTTGATGCTTTTTCAGGTTTAGTGCTATTTAATTTGTTTCTGTCTAGTATCTCGTTTGAGCTGTTATTTATTTGCGTAGTTCTTCAAATAAATAGCCTTTTAGATAATTATTACCCTGTGAGATTTTAAGAGCAATGGAACGCGGATATTACATTACAGCTAATGATAAATTTACGGATTACTCGATCGCCCTTTTAAACAGCATTAGAGCCACTGATCCGGATACGCCGGTGATGTTAATTCCCTACGATAATAACTATCAGAAAGTGGCGAAGGTGTTGGGCGATCGCTTTGGAGTAATGGTGTTTGAGGATTTGGAGTTTATTGAGCGGTTGTCCGTTAATTTGCAAGAGATTTTTGGTGATGATTTCTTCGCTCGTCCGAACCAATTTCGTAAGCAGGCCTGCTGGTTTGGTCCCTTTGAGAAATTTCTCTACATCGACACCGATTTAGTGGTGTTTGAGAAGCTGGCAGATTATATGGACGGGCTTGATGAGTGTGACTTTATTTGCTGCGATTACCAACATAAAGGGGGACTGACCAATGTGTTTTCCCCGGCAGTTTTGGAGCAGGGGGTTTTTTCTGAGGACGACCTGAAGGGGATGTTTAACGGCGGGCTGTGGGGCTCAAAGCGATCGCTAATGACCGAGGAGGGGCTGTATGAGGTGTTTCGAGAATGTGCTGCCCACCCGGAATATTTCGACTTTTCCCAGAAAACCTCAGACCAACCCATCATCAATTACATGGTGCTGAAGCGGTTTCCTAAGCGGCGCAACTATGCCATTTGGCCGGAGCCGGGACCGGGATCCTGGGCGGGCAGTAAGCATTTTCAGTGGCAAGGGGAGCGCCTGGTGGATCCCAACTTTGACCGTCCTGTGCCCTACCTTCACTGGGCGGGCATTGAAATTCGACCCGGGTGCCCCTACTGGGAAACTTGGGAGGATTATCGCTATCGCGGCGAGGATAAGCCGGAGCGATCGCCTTTGGACAAGCCTAAGCCTAAGCGTTCCCTAAAAGATCGGCTGCGGTCTGTGAAGCAGCGCATCCAGGGTAAGTAGCTACAGCTAGCTTTGAGTTTTTGAGCTAGGGCGTGGTCTCAGTAAAGTGCTAGAAGCTTTACACCAGGGAGTACACGCCCTCTCAAATCAAACAGCCCAGGAGCTGCAACACACTCCCTATGATTGGGTTTGAAGTTTACTGAGCACAGCCCCTAGGTTTGGCTAAGGGGCACCGGATCTTGGAAGAGGGGGGTGCTTAGGTAACGTTCGCCGAAGCTGGGTTGAATTACGACAATTAGCTTGCCTTCATTGATGGGACGCTGGGCTACCTTAATGGCGGCGCAGACGGCGGCGCCGGTGGAAATGCCAGATAAAATGCCCTCTTCCCGCGCTAGTCGGCGACCGAAGCTGATTGCCTCGTCGTCGGATACGGTCACCACTTCGTCGATGACGTTGACATTTAGTACGGCGGGAATAAAACCAGCGCCGATGCCCTGGATTTTGTGGGGACCGGGGCGACCGCCGGAAATTACTGGGCTGTTGGTGGGTTCTACAGCGATCGCCTGCACGGAATCCTTATGTTCCTTCAGCACCTCTGCGGTGCCAGTGATAGTGCCGCCGGTACCCACGCCCGCCACTAAAATATCTACTTCGCCGTCGGTGTCCTCCCAAATTTCCTGGGCAGTGGTGTGGCGATGCACATCGGGATTTGCTCCATTGCGAAACTGTTGCAGCATAAACGCATCGGGTAGCTCGTCCACGATCGCCTGGGCTCGACGAATACAGCCCCCCATCCCTTCAATTCCCGACGTTAGCTCCAGCTTGGCCCCATAAGCCCGCAACATGGCCCGCCGTTCTGCGCTCATGGTCTCAGGCATGGTCAAAATTAAGTCATAGCCCTTGGCCGCGGCGACCATTGCCAGTGCAATCCCCGTATTCCCTGAGGTGGGCTCCACCAGCACCGTTTTTCCCGGCGTAATCAGCCCTTCTTTTTCCGCCTTTTGAATCATATTGCAGCCAATGCGATCCTTTACGGAGGCGGACGGGTTCATACTTTCTAGCTTCAGGACAATATCCGCAACGCAGCCCTCCGCTTTCGGCATGGCGTTGAGGCGCAGCAGGGGCGTTCTGCCAATGAGGTCGGTGATGTTATTGGCGATTTTCATGGGATGTGTTGGCATATCAGGGCTTCTTCCATTATGAAGCCAACGCCATGTCTGTTTTTGGGGCCACAAGAACCGACTATGGAACTCTACGCTTGCTTTCCCCAGAACGTGCCATCAATAGTGCCAAAAGCTTTATGTGGTGAGAGTGCACGCCCTTTCAATATAGACGCATTAAGGGCTGAAAGTATGGTCGCCAGTAACCTTGAGCTTCAAGGGATGACAGCGTTTAAATCATGGCGCTGAGTTTTAGCCACACCTGGGGAAGCACTAGGGTACAGCCCATAATTAAGCCGGCGATCGCCGATAAAAACACCGCCCCTGCCGCACAGTCCTTCGCAATTTTTGCCAGCTCGTGATAGGTCTTGCCCACGGTCAAGTCCACCACCGCTTCCAGAGCCGTGTTGACTAGCTCCAAGGACATCACCAAAGCCACCAAAAGCAACACCAAACAAAATTCCACAACGGACGCTTCTACCCAAGCAAGCATGGAAAAGCCGAGGGTTCCCAACAATACCTGGATGCGGAAGTTTCGCTGAGTTTGAAAGGCGTATTGAATACCAGCCGCGGCGTATTGGCAGCTTGATAGGAGATTAGGAGCAATTTTTAAGGAATCGGCTCGATTTTTTTGGGAGGGGGTTCCTTTTTTCGATGCCTTTTTGGGTTTAGGAAAGAGGGATGGGGCGGCGTTTGGAGAATTATTCATAAAGCTTGGTGGCCGAAAGCACCGTTAACAGCGTGTGCGCAGGTATTTTTCCGCAGATCTTTTGCAGTAAGCCCCTGACAAAGGAAGGCTTTGGAGTCTGATGCAGTGCCAGTATGGTCATTGGTGATTTTTGTGACAGAGCTTATTCAAAGGAGGCTGTCATCACCGCTTAGTGTACGGGGTTACATAGAGGTTTTTGAGGCGGTGGTTTACGTTTTCGTTGAATGGTTTTTGTTGTTGGTTTACGTTTAACAGCCCTAATCGACATTGGTGTGGGCATTATTGGGGTCGCTCTTGTGATTAGTCGTATCCTAAGTCGGCAATATCTAGCGCCCCCCAATTTACTTTTCCTAAGTTGGCCGCAGTTAACAGGGTTTGTTGGCGGGTCAACATTTGCTCCAGGTGGGGGCGATCGCCGTGGTCCCACCCCAGTAGATGCAGTAATCCATGGGCACTTAGCCAAGCTAGCTCCAACGTTAGGTCGTGCCCCAGTCGCTGAGCTTGAACTTTGGCGGTGTCCAAGGAAATAATGATATCCCCTAGCTCAATGGGCTCTGGTTCCTCCGGATCCTCCGCTGCTTTTTGGGCAAGCAGAATTCCCGGCGGAATGGCTTCTAGGGCAGAAAAAGCGAGCACGTCAGTGGCACGGTCAATATTCCGGTAGTCACGGTTGAACTGGTGAATTTCCTCGTCGGTGGTGATGCGTAGGTTCAGGGCAATGCCCAAAGACGATTTGGCATAAACCGCCAGCAGGGGAGACAAATGGGGTAGATCCTCAATGGGCTCAAACTCGCCACTGCCCAAGTCTTGCCACCATCTATTAAGCCATCGTTGCCACACGGAAACGGTTGGCACTGAACCAGTGTCTAAGGTTTCTTGTGCCTGCTGTAACGTCAATGCAACGGGGGGGCACATGCAAGGTTGGGTTGGGGCGATCGCCATAGTCAGCACGGTGACGCGCAGCAGAAGGAACAGGCGCTAAATCTGGTTTTATGGGTGGCCTAATGGATTACAGCAACTACAACGCCCCCAACAAAAATTTGGATATGGGGAACGTTAGCGCGTCAAATAGGCAAGACCTACGAGCACCCCTAACAGGGCGGTAACCGTTAGCCCAAAGTGTTGCAGGGATTTGCCACCTTTTTTGACCATGTTGCGCATGGCCAGTTTGGTGTCGCTGGGAGGCTTGGTTTGAGCGCCTTCAGCGTTAGTCACAGGGGGCTTGCCGTCAGCGTTGGGCGGAGAATTAGGAGGAGCCATGGTTATGTCCTTTGCAACTAATGGAGTACTGCAATGGAATTTGACCCAATGTTACAGGACATATCTCTGGCTGTCAGGTTATTCCGTTAGCCAGCGTCGGCGATGGGTGGCACAGAAGCTAGGGGAGACACCTTGGGGGCTGGGTTGGGAATCCACCGTTGCCCAAGGGGAATGGCGTGGGTGGCTCCAGTGACTGAGGGGAGGTTGCCGGGAATATCGTGCCAGTGCCAGTAGGCAAGGATGGCGAAGGCGATCGCCTCTTTGTAGTCAGAACTCAGGTGGGCTGCGTCGGTGTTGGTTACCTGAATTCTGCCCAGGCGTCGCTGCAGGCGATCGCACAGAAACGCATTTTTACTGCCGCCGCCACAGAGCAGCACCTGGTCGGGCATTTTCGGCAAGAAATCTCGATAATTTTGCACAATGCTGGCGGCGGTGAAGTCTGTCAAGGTGGCGACGATATCCGCTGGCTGTAGGTCAAATTGGTTGGCGTCCGCCAGGCATTGACCGAGGTAATCACGACCAAATAGCTCGCGCCCAGTGGATTTTGGCGGCGGCATCCGGAAAAAGGGATCACTGAGCCATAGCTCCACCAGGTCCACACAGGGCACCCCGGATCGCGCAAAGCTGCCGTTGGCGTCATAGGTTTGTCGATCTTCGGTGAAATGCTGCATGGCTAGGTCAATCAGCACGTTCCCCGGTCCCGTATCCCAGCCGGCGATCGCATTTTCCCAGTCTTCCAGGTTGCTGTATCCCTGGCGGCGGGGAAGGTAAGTTACATTGCCCATGCCGCCAATATTTTGCACACAGCGATTAACCCGATCCTGCCCCAGTAGATAGGCGTCTACCCGAGGCACCAGCGGCGCTCCTTGACCCCCCAGGGCAATATCAGCAACGCGGAAATTATCCACGGTGGGAATTTGCGTTAAATAGGCGATCGCCCCGCCCCGTCCCAGTTGGTTGCTGTAGCCCAAGGGTAACTCGCCGTTAAACCAGTCTTGATTGAGACGATCCGCGAGCTGGGGCGGTCGATGAAATACCGTTTGACCGTGGGAACCAATTAAATCGGCGCTGTGCTTACCCTGAATGCTGAGGGCGGCTTTGGCAAATTCCGTGGCGATTCCATCGTCTAATGCGGCTGCGTCCTGGAACGACAGGGCCTCTCCGGCGCATACGCCCAAGATGCGATCCCGTAATTCGGGGGGGTAGGGGAAGGTGTGTCCGGCGATCGCCTTAACGCTGAGGTCGATGGAACCGCCTTTAATTTCCACAAAGGCAGCATCGATACCGTCCACCGACGTGCCGCTGATTAATCCCACAACTTTCATCGCCTTAGGGCTACGCTCCTGGTCGTCAGCTTGTGCCTTATGCAAAGCTTCCCTCAATCAGGGGTATGGGGAGATACTCCGAAGCTTCGCCTTTGCTTGGCATTTTTGCATTTAGAAAAGAATCGAAGACGTTAGGGCTCCCCCCTTCGTCCCCCTTTTTTAGGAGGAGACCGTCTGCACCTTTGGGCTTTCGAGACTTATTTTGGCAATTCAGCCACCGTGTCTTCCAACACTTGTAGAATCGGGCGTGGCTGCCAGCCCAGCTTTTCTTGGGCTTTAGCGGACGTTACCCGCACACAGCGGTCATAAATATAGTAAACCCGCTCCCGGCTAATGGGCGGTTGCCAGCTAAATAGGCGACCCACCACTTCCAGAATATTGCCTAATAAACGCACTAAAAATTCAGGGGCTTCGGCGGGCGGCGCCACCCCCTGCGATCGCCCCAAAGCTGTAAACATATCTTTAGTGCTTAAATCCCCGGCAGACAGGATGTACCATTCCCCTTCGCCGCCCTTCTCCATAGCCAGCAGCATGCCATCCACCAAATCATCCACGTGGACAATGCCGGTCATGCGCTTGCCCCCTGCCCAAAGCTTGAGTCCGCCCTTTAGAAACTGGCGCACCACGGGACCGAAATGAGGATCATCGCCGCCAAAAATACCCGACGGCATAACGCTGACCACCGACAGCCCTGATTTTGCAGCTTCATCCACCAGAGCTTGAGCTTTGTACTTGGTTTCGTCGTAGGGAGAGTCAAACCCACTTTGCTCCCGCTCAAAGGTTTCATCCACTACCCGCCCCTGGGTGTCGCCAAAGACGCCGATGGTGCTGCAGTACAAAAATCGAGAAACCCCGGCATTTTTCGCCGCTGCCAGCATATTGCGGGTGCCATCCACGTTGATTTTCGCCATTTTCTGGGCGTCCACAATGCCGAGCTCCACGTAGGCGGCCACATGGAACACCCAGTCTACGCCAGCCATGGCTTCGTCCAGAGCGGCGCGATCGCCCAAATCCCCATACACCAGCTTCACCGGCAGATCCTTGAGGCGCGACAGATCACTGGAGCGACGCACCAGTGCAGTAACTTCGTCTCCCCGGTTAATCAGCGATCGCACCAAATGGGATCCCGTAAACCCGCTTGCTCCGGTTACAAATACCTTCATGGACCCTCACCACAAAATTCACACTTACGGTAAAGGAGCCAGGGCAACTAGAGCAAGGCGCTAAAGAGCAAAGCGCCTTGCAAAGTGCTTTGGGACAGATGGAAAACTATCGTCGGGATCCGCGGGTCAGCGCCGTTACACGCATGGCTCGGCTGAAGGTGTCCGGTCCCTGGAGGGTCACCGTAGGCGGCGTAATATCAATTTTCACCACGTGCTCAATACGAATCACCGTGGTTTGGTCCCCCGTTTGAAACACGATGTAAGGGCGATCCATTAAATAGCGCACCCATTGCCCCATGTCTTGGATATTTTCCGGTCGCTCCGCCGCCGATACTTGGAGCACTTCGTTTGCGCCGTTACTGTAGTGGAACGTTAAAAGGTAGCTGTCGGTGTTGGCAGAGGCTTGCATAAGCTAAGGCTAATCGAAGTGAAATAACAAATAACAAACAAGCAGCGGTAAAAGTCTTGGGACCGTACAGCTTTGATTTTAAGGACTACCCTTTTTTAAAGACTGCTTTTTAGGCAATGATTCAAGCAATGAATTGGTCTTCTAGGGAATTTGTTTTTAAGTCCCATGGCAAACGATACAATCAAGAACCAAGCCCATTAAGAAAATTTACGGTTTGGTTAATAATTGGCGACGATAGTCCCTTTCTAGCCTCCAATAATTTTCTTGACTTTGAGTTTCTAGCTTTGAGTGTTTAGGTGCCGTCATCAATTAAGTTTCTTGGGTAATTACCTTGGGTCGTTAATTGGCGTCACGCCCTAACGTAATCCGAATTTACGGTTCGCACTTAGTCCGAGTCTTTTACTTATGGGGTCTTGCCCAGTTCACCTTGCAATTTAGCCTGTAGCAGTTTTGAAAGAAGCGTCGAAAGCAGTTTCCACTGACGAGTTCCAATTTGATTCTATTCCCGATGCCTTGGCAGCTTTACGTGCTGGTCAGGTCATTGTTGTGGTCGACGATGAAAATCGCGAAAACGAAGGGGATTTAATTTGCGCCGCCCAACATACAACGCCGGATCTGATTAATTTCATGGCGGTGGAAGCGCGGGGGCTGATTTGTTTGGCCATGCAGGGCGATCGCCTGGATGCATTGGACTTGCCCCTAATGGTGGACCGCAATACGGACAGCAACCAAACGGCGTTTACGGTGAGCATCGATGCGGGACCGAAGTGGGGGGTGACCACGGGGATTTCGGCGGAGGACCGGGCGGCGACGATTCAGGCGGCCATTAATCCCAAAACGGTGCCGGAGGATTTGCGGCGACCGGGGCATATTTTCCCCCTGCGTGCCAAGGACGGCGGCGTGCTGAAGCGGGCTGGGCACACGGAGGCGGCGGTGGATTTGATGCGCCTGGCGGGGCTGTATCCGGCGGGGGTGATTTGCGAAATTCAAAATCCTGATGGTTCTATGGCTCGGCTGCCCCAGTTGTTTGAGTATGCGGAGCAGCACGATCTCAAGATGATCTCCATTGCTGATCTGATCAGCTACTGCTTGGAATATGAGCGATTTGTGGTGCGGGAGGCGGTGACCAAGCTACCTAGCGAGTTTGGGCAGTTTATGATTTATGGCTACCGCAATCAGATGGATGGGTCGGAGCACGTGGCGATTGTCAAGGGGGATCCGGAGGAGTTTCGCGATCGCCCCATCCTGGTTCGCATGCACTCGGAGTGTTTGACGGGAGATGCCCTGGGGTCGTTGCGATGTGACTGTCGGATGCAGCTCCAGGCGGCGTTAAAAATGTTGGAAAGCGCTGGCGAGGGGGTGATTGTTTACCTGCGTCAGGAAGGGCGCGGCATTGGTTTGGTGAACAAGCTTAAAGCCTATTCCCTTCAGGATTTAGGGCTGGATACGGTGGAGGCCAACGAGCGTTTGGGCTTTCCGGCGGATTTGCGAAATTACGGTATCGGGGCGCAGATTTTAAATGATTTAGGCGTTAATCAAGTGCGTCTAATTACTAATAATCCGCGAAAGATTGCCGGTATCAAAGGATATGGGTTGAGCCTAATGGAGCGGGTGCCGCTGTTAATTGAAGCGAATCCTTTTAACGATATTTATTTGTCCACAAAGGCTCAGAAACTGGGGCATATGCTGTTGCAAACTTACCTGGTTTCTATTGGTATTGTGTGGGGCGATCATGCGGACATCACCCATGGTTATGATCGCTTGGAACGACTTCGTGGGTTGGCCCGTGCTCAGCATTTATTGGTGCGGGAAGAGGCTAGACCGGTGGCGAAGGCGTTGTTCACCGCCCCCGATTTAGATCTGCTGGTGCACTTGGGATTTGATCAGCCTAATTTAACGATGGCGGGCTGGTATCGGGAGCCAGGGCATCCGTATTTGGAGGCGATCGCCACGTTGCTAGATACGATTGCCGAGTGGGAAGAGGTAGACTGTATCGAGTTTCTATTTAGTGAAGGCAAAGATCCTTGCTCCAGTTTGCAAGCGAAACTTGACCGACAAGTACATAGTTTGGACGAAATTCCGCCGTCTAAATTATGCGCCGATATTGATACCCAAATGCTCTACGTTTTGAAGCGTTAATAACGACAGCCGATGATATTTAACGCGGGTGGTTATTCCCCATCATTGCCCTGTCCCTGTGGTGAAGCGCAGGAATTTTGGCAATGTTGTGGACCTTATTTACAAGGAAAATTATCGGCACCTACGGCGGAAAAGTTGATGCGATCGCGATACAGCGCGTACTTCACCAAAAACGTCGATTACCTATTCAAAACTCAGCATCCTAAGTACCGCAAACTCAATATGCGCCAGCAGATTACTGAGGCGGCGAAAACAAAAAACTGGGCTGGGTTGACAATTTTAGATCGCAAAAAAGGGCAAGCAAGAGATAAGACAGGCGTGGTTGAATTTGTTGCGCTTTATCGGGTGGGCGATGCCCTTTCCCAACTACGTGAGCGATCGCGATTCCAAAAAGAGGGCGACCAATGGTTCTACTTAGACGGCGATTTGTTGCCCCCATATCAACCGAAACGGGGAGAACCTTGCTGGTGCAAAAGCGGCAAGAAATTTAAGCACTGCCACGGCAAAAAGTAAGCGTTCAGGAGTTGGCTAACTGATCTTCGCGATAGGCGGCGTGGACGGCTTTGACGTTGTACCAGTTTAGGAAAATGCGGGCGATTTCTAAGGCTAGTTGGGGGCGATCGCGATCAATTAGCCATTGCAAAAGTGGCGCAAGAGTCCGCTCATTTAGCCAGCCGCCCAGGGATAAAACGCCCCATAAAACTCGATGAATCCAAGTCATTTGGATCATTAGTTTTACATCGAAAGTAGGATGTTTTTTATAGAAAACAACCCCCATTTTTCCCCGCTCAATTTCTTGCTGAATTAGCTTGGGGACCTGTTCTAAACTAAACGCCGGGTGCCAGTGAAAACCAACTGCTCTTGGTGCGGAAATTAGTTTTAAGTCGAGCTTCTTCAGTCGCACGCCCAGCTCTAAATCTTCCCAGCCATATAGTTGAAACTGTAGGTCAAATAAGCCTGCTTCTTCTAACCAATGCCGAGCGATCGCCACATTTCCCGTAGCAAAATACGCCCGCGACATATCGGTTACCTTAAAGGGCTCGGACCAGGGATTATCAAAGTTTGCCGTATTCACCACACGACCGTAGGTAAAACAGCGATCGCTCCCTAATTCCTCATAGCCTTTTGCTAGGGCTTCGCTGTGTTCTGCTAAAAACGAATCGGTAACCACCAAATCGCTATCGATAAAGATAATTAGATCGCCCTTTGCAACTTCAACTCCAAAATTTCTCGCCGCTGCTGGACCTTGGTGATTACGCTCAAATAGTTTCGCGTGGGGCAGGCGATCGCCCGCCGCCTTAAGCCACGGCAAGGTGTCATCGGTGGAGCCATCGTCCACCAAAATCACCTCATAATCCTCAATCAACGATCCCGCTGGCAGTACCTGAGTTTCCAGCGCCGTCAGGCATTTTTCCAAAATCGGTCGACGGTTATAGGTGGGGATAACGATGCTGCAAAACACGGCGGTAGTGGGGAAATCGGTGGAAACGTTACGTTAAAAAGTCCCTCTACCGTAGCGGATAAGCTGGGTAGAATCGAACCGGTAAACACGGCAAAATCACGAAAACATACGAGCAGCGAGGAGTGTTATGGCAACGCAGGTGGGAATTAAGGTGGATGCAAACCCCAGCGAGGCAACCCTATCGGAGCTTGGGGTGTTTGGCTGGTCCGTGTGGACTAAGGAAGTGTCGGAATTTCCTTGGACCTATGACGAGGCGGAAACTTGCTATTTCCTGGAGGGCGAGGTGACGGTGACGCCGGACGGTGGCGAGCCCGTGACCGTGGGCAAAGGGCAGTTGGTGACTTTCCCGGCGGGGATGTCCTGCACCTGGGCGGTGACCCAGCCGGTGCGCAAGCATTACAAGTTTGGCTAGGAATTACTTGGGACTAATTGGTTAGGACTATGACGCGAACGGTGCACACTGGTTGGACTCGACGGGCGATCGCCCCCCTTTCTCTGGCGTTAATCTCCCCGTGGCTGCTAATCGGCTGCACCGTGCCCGACCACGACGCCGACCTCAATCCTGCCAATTCTCCCAGTGCGTCCCAGTCACCAGACACCCAAGCCTATATCAGCGCCTGCGATGCGGTGACGCTGCATGAGGGTAATTTAACGGTGGATCAGGTGGAGCGATCGCGAGTAACCCAGGCAGCAGATTTCCAGGGAGATCCGCTGGTGGCAACGGCGGTGGTGGTCCATGAAATTGAGCGGGACCAGGACGTTGATAACATCGCGGTGCGGGGTCAGCTTCAGCCGGTGAAACAATGGCCGCCTAATCCAACGGTGACGCTGCCGGTGGAACAGGTGGAATTGTTGGTGTGTTTGGAGGAGAACCGCACGGCGGAACCGGTGGAAAATTGTCGCTATGAAACGGAGGGCGATCGCAACACTTTAATCACCCACGACAACGACGCCCGCGCCTATTTAGTAGAAGCGAAAACCCTCAACCTAATTGACACCTACCAATTCGATAAACCGGCTCCGAGCTGTCCGATTGATCACCAGTTTGAGGAGAAGTTTCGCACTGAGAAGCTCGAAGGTCCAGCGCTAAACGATCAAGAAATTCAAGACTGGATAAATCGCCTAGATTAAGTCAATTTCTAGCCAATTTCATTTCTCAATGTAGCATCCAGGAACTTGTTCTGTTACTTGGTCGCAAGAGACTAATTTTGAAGAGAACGCCAGGGCACTGATATGACAGTAAGTGAAAAAAGATAATTGCAAAACAGAGATGGATAGAATAGCTGTCAATAATCTTTTAACTCGTAAAATTTTCGATTTCTTTCGCTTATCAAAGAAGATTAGAAGCTCAAAGATACTGAGGATTGTCCCCACAAGCGATATAAAGATTAAAACCGCTAAGGCATCTTGGTCAACTTGCTTCCATAAAAGTAAAAGCCCTCTCGTTGAGCTGGACCGATACGGATAGATAACCTCACCAGCCATCCATGTCATGAGCAGACACCATAGAATGGCGGCCTTGAATAAAAGTATTAGTGCAAAACCAAACACCTTCTTGGTAGCCATGGCGGTTGTGCGTCAAGTTCGATTTTAAAATTGCTATTCGGTTTATTTGGTCTTTAATCGTCGAATCGATAGCCGACGCCTGTGACGGTAACGATTGAGTTAGTTTCAATCTTTTTCCGTAGCCGAGCGACGTGGGTGTCAACAACCCGTTCGTCGCCGAAGAAATCATCGCCCCACAGTTTGTCGATGAGCTGATCGCGAGTCCAAACGCGATTTGGATAGCTTAAAAATGCTGCCAGCAGTTTAAATTCCAGGGCGGTTAGGTTTAACAACTCCCAATTTTCAGCGTCTAGTTTTTGATGGGCTTCGTGACGATCTAGGTCGATTTTGAAATGCGCGGTTTCGTAGGTTGGTGTGGATGCTGAGCTGGACGCTGACCCTGTTGGTCCTCGGAGTGATCGCCGCAGCAAAGCCCGAATCCTAGCCACCAACTCCCGTGGGCTAAATGGCTTAACGAGGTAATCATCTGCCCCCGTCGACAGTCCAATAATCCGATCCAGCTCCTCACCCCGCGCCGTCAACATCAAAATAAATGGATCCACCGGACCCGGCTGCTGACGAATTCGGGCACACACCTCCAGCCCATCCAACCCCGGCAACATCCAATCCAACACGATCGCCATCGGCTGCCAGGATTGATACTGAGCGATCGCGCCCACTCCATCGCCACACACCAACACCTCAAACCCCTCCCGCTCCAATGTGGACCGAATCAACCCCGCAATCTCCGGGTCATCCTCCACCACCAAAATTCGTCCGCTAGGTTTGCTTTCCCTATGCTGATTCATGACCATAGAAAATTAACAGTAAGGTCATCCCTCGCCAATATAAGGAACTGTAACAGTTGATGAAAGTTGCCCAAGGCGCTATTTAGGGCGATGTTACGATGCCAGATAAACTGAAAAGTAAATTAGAACTTATAGAGAAACTTCTAACGGACTTTTCACAAACCACAGAGAGAAGAACCGATGCCAGAACAACTTCCTACGACTGTTGACCAACTCACTGGTGCAACTCCGAAATTCGGCGGCAGCACGGGTGGTTTACTTAATCGCGCCTTTGTGGAAGAAAAGTACGCGATCACCTGGACCAGCAAAAAGGAGCAGGTTTTTGAAATGCCCACCGGTGGCGCTGCCATTATGCACGAGGGCGAAAACCTGATGTTCTTCGCTCGCAAGGAGCAGTGCATTGCTTTGGGCAAGCGCTTCCGCACCCAAATGCGACCCAAGATTAATGATTACAAGGTGTATCGCGTTTTCCCCAACGGTGAAGTGGACTTTATCCACCCTGCTGGCGGCAACTTCCCCGAGAAAGTTAGCAAGGGGCGCGTATCAGTTAACGCCAATCCTCGCCGTATTGGTGAAAACCCCAACCCCATCAAGGTGAAGTTCACCGGCAAGAACACCTACGACGAGTAGAGTCACTTACGCCGAGAAATTCGACATACGAAAATTGAAAATGGACTGTTGCTTTGACGGGCAGCGGTCCATTTTTTTACGAGGTGTTTTTTACGGTGCATTTTTTACGGCGCACCTCACGGCGTATTGGCGTGGTGCGCCTTTCTGGCCCTTATCGCACGGCGATTCGCAAATTAAATTCGGTTTCCACTTCGGTTTTGATTTCAAACTCGTAAGTGCCCGCGGCCGGAGCCAGGAAGCTGACGGTGCCGTCCCGTCGGTTAGTAACCGTGGGAATTTGGGAGCCGTCGGGACCGAAAGCATTTAGACGGGCAGCTGGGGAGTTAAAAGTTACCTGCACCCTTTGGTTCGGCTGCACCGTTAGCGATCGCGTTTCCGACTGGGTGGGCTTCACAACCCCTTGGAAGCTGCGGTTTTGGGGGGGAGCTGTCGGCGTAGGAGAAGGCGTGGGGGTGGGCGGCGGCGTTGGAGAAGGTGTGGGTTCGGGTATTGGCGTGGGCGTTACCGACGGGGTGGGCGTCACGGTGGCATCAGGGCTGGGGAGTGGCGTCGATTCTGGGCGGCGGGCTCTAAGCTGGGTCAGAATGGTAAAGTTCGCCTGGTCAAGACCGGGAATAGTTCGCAGGGCAATTTCGTAGGTGCCCGTGGCAGGGAGTTCGCCACGCCACCGCCGGAAGTTAATGGATCCGTCGCTCATGGGACTGCCGCCGGGGCCCGTCAATGTGGCCGCTACGCCAGGGGCATCCCCCAGACGAACATCTAATTCCTGTCCCTGCTCCCCATATAAGCGATAGGTGAGCACCTGATTTTCCCTAAGGGTGCCCTGGTCCTGTAGGGGAATGCCAACGCGCAGGTTTAAAGGCTGGGTAAAGACTTCAGGTGTTGCTGACGGCGTGGGGGTGGGCGTTGCTGATGGGGTGGTTGTAGGCGTTGGCGTTGGGGAGGCAAGCTCTGTGGGAGCGGGCTCCGCAACGGGGGTTTCTTCACGAGGGCGCAACAGCCAATTTACCAGCGCCCAGGACGCAAAGCCGGTGACCAGCACCAAGCCAATGCCCGTCAAAACCACCGCTAGCGGATCGTCCCACAGGGAGCGCGCATCCTTGTCATCATCGGCAGCTCGAGGGATATCGTCGCGGTAGCCGCCAGATCGATCAACGGCTTCCGTAACTGGCGCAGCTCGACCAATAGCCACGGTTTTCATTGAGGACTTGGGAGACTGTCCAACGGGCGATCGCGGCGCCGTTTGGGGCACTGGATAACCTGCTGGCGTTTGGGGCACCGGTGCTGCGCCTGCGGGGGGCATGGGATCCGCTGAGCCGCCCTCTTGCAGCGCTCGCAATGCTTCATTGGCTGAGGCATAGCGCTGTCCTGGCTGATGGCTCAGCATCGTATCCAATACCGTGGCCAACTCTGGTGATACCTGGGCGTAAGGTCGCCAGTTCCACCGCAGCTCCCGATCATCAAATAGCGCCTGGGGCTCTCGTCCCGTCAGCAATACCACCGCCGTCGCTGCCAGAGCGTACAGATCGCTGCTGGGATATGCCCGTCCTGACTGGATTTGCTCACTGGGGGAAAAACCGCTTTTGCCCACCGTTGTCGCCTGAACCACCGTTGCTTCAGAGTCGTAGATGCGGCTGGCAAGCTCTTTCACTACCCCAAAATCAATCAGCACCGGCAGGCGATCGCGCTCCCGCAAAATAATATTGTCCGGTGCAATATCCCGGTGAACAATGCCTAAACCATGGAGATAGCTCAACACTGGCAACAGTTGCTCCAGCAGGTGCTGCACCTCGGAATCCGTAAATACTTCCCCCTGTTGCGATCGCTGGGTCAGTAGCTGGCGGTAGGTGGATCCCTCCACAAAATCCTGCACCAGAAACACCCGGTCCTCATCTTCGAAAGTGGCTTGGAACCGAGGAATTTGCGGATGGTTGATTTGATATAAAACCGACGCCTCTCGCCGAAATAGCTCACGCCCCTTATCCGACGCATAGGAATTGGCAGGGGGCATAAATTCCTTCAGTGCGCAGCGCTCATTAAAGCGACCTTGGTCCTCAGCCAAATAGGTTCGACCGAAGCCCCCTTGACCCAAAATCCCCACCAAGCGATAGCGATTTTGTAAGACAGTTCCATCAGATAGCGGCGGTTGCATAGGTTCAGCTTAAAAAGTGATCTCTAAATATAAGTGTCTAAAGATGTCCAAGTGCGCGGCTAGTTTTGCACGGCTAGTTTATGAACTAGCGGATAGCTCCAAGCTGCCACAGGCGGAAGGAATAGCGCAGGAAATGAAACAGGTCACGGCAGTGGCTGGTTAGGGAAATGGACAGTGTGGCAATGGACGACATTGCCGGTAACCGCAAAACAGGGCGGCAGCTTAAAAAATAAAGGTATAGAACCAGTAGCAATAGGGTAACCGTGCCAAAGTGACCTAGGGGCTGACATCCCGGCTAATGGGGTGAAAAGTAACAGATTGAAAATAAACCGTCCTTAACAATTGCTTCTAAGTCCGTAAACACAGCTCTTGAAGCACTTTTAATGCTATCTGATCGCCTTTAAACGCCATTGTGGCTGGGGACAGATTGTTTCCGAGGCGCCAACTGTCCACCTTTTCGTCCAGGGCGATCGCCCATCCATTTCTGTCCCTAAAAAGCAGATCCTAAAAAACTGTTTTTGCCCCCTTGGGCACCGTTAAAGTCTCATCCTTTTCGCCGTAACCATCCATCAAAATTATTCACTGGACGGTTTCCTAACCCACTACCCACTTCTGGGCTTAAACAGCCGCCCACTAAGACAACCACCCAAATGCCCGCTCTAAAGAGAGTCCAAAGAAAATCAAAAGATAGTGTTAAGATTGCCATGAATATGCCTCGAGGGTCTACCGTGATTTGCTCTGCAACTTCTCCGATCCCGTCATCGCCTCCGAGGGTGGCAAAGAACGGCCGCCTGCGTATCTTTTCCGGCTCCTCCAATGTCACTCTGGCCGAAGAAGTTGCTCGTTACTTAGGGCTGCAAACGGGACCAATGGTGCGTAAAAAGTTCGCCGATGGTGAGCTGTACGTACAAATTCAAGAATCAATTCGCGGCTGTGATGTGTATCTCATCCAGCCCGTATGCCGCCCGGTCAATGATCATCTAATGGAACTGATGATCATGATTGACGCCTGTCGTCGCGCCTCAGCCCGGCAAATTACGGCGGTTATCCCCTATTACGGCTACGCTCGCGCCGATCGCAAAACCGCTGGGCGAGAGTCCATCACCGCTAAGCTGGTGGCTAACGTTGTCACTAAAGCTGGCGCGGATCGGGTGTTGGCGATGGACCTACATTCGGCGCAAATTCAGGGCTATTTTGATATTCCTCTGGACCACGTGTTTGGCGCTCCGGTATTGCTGGAGTATTTAGACAACAAGAATTTTGACGACCTGGTGGTGGTGTCCCCTGATGTGGGCGGCGTGGTGCGAGCCCGTGCCTTCGCCAAAAAGCTGCACGATGCCCCGTTGGCCATTATTGATAAGCGCCGCCAAGCCCATAACGTGGCGGAGGTGTTGAACATTATTGGTGATGTGCGTGGCAAGACGGCTGTAATCGTTGACGACATCATCGATACGGGCGGCACTTTGACGGAGGGAGCACGGTTGTTACGGGCCCAGGGAGCCAAGGCAGTTTATGCTTGCGCCACCCACGCAGTGTTTTCCCCTCCAGCAACGGAGCGCTTAGCCAGCGGCTTGTTTGAGGAAGTGATTGTTACCAATACGATCCCTGTGCCGGAGCACCATCGGTTTGATCAGTTAACGGTGTTGTCGGTGGCGAACGTGATTGGCGAAACCATTTGGCGTATTCACGAAGATTCGTCCGTTAGCAGCATGTTCAGCTAAACTGCTTCTTCGACGAAGATTTTGATGACTTCCAAGGACCTTATGGATATTTTGCCGGCGATCGATTTGTTGGGCGGCCGTTGTGTGCGTCTGTTTCAGGGGGATTATGACCAGGCGGAAACGTTTTACGATGACCCCGCGATCGCCGCGATCCAATGGCTAGATGCTGGCACCCAGTGGCTCCACCTGGTGGATCTGGACGGTGCAAAAAAAGGCGAACTTACCAACCTTCCGGCTATTGAGGCGATCGCCAAAGCTGCGGCCCCCAAAGGCGTGTCCATCCAGGTGGGCGGCGGGGTGCGGTCCCGCGATCGCATCGCCCAATTGCTGGACCTTGGTGTCTCCCGCGTGATTGTAGGAACCGTCGCCGTGGAGCAGCCGGACAAGGTTGCGAACTGGTGCTCAGAATTTCCGGGGCAGGTGGTAATCGGCATCGATGCTCGCGATGGCAATGTGGCCACCCGGGGCTGGTTGGAAACATCGACGATTCGGGCGGTGGATTTGGCGAAGAAGGCGGAGGCTTGGCAGGCGGCGGCGATCGTTTATACCGATATTAGTCGCGATGGCACGATGACGGGGCCCAACAAGCCAGCGCTACGGGAAATGGCGGAGGCGGTAAGTGTCCCGGTGATTGCGTCGGGCGGGGTTAGTTCCGTTGCGGATTTATTGAGCTTATTGGCGATCGAGTCCGTTGGGGTGACGGGGGCGATTATTGGTAAGGCGCTTTATTCTGGGGCGATCGATTTGAAGGAGGCGATTCAGGCGGTTGGTCCAGGGCGTCTACAGGATATTCCCCTGGACCTAGATTCAAGCAACCTCGCCTAAAAAATCCCACTTCCCCCCTTGTTAAGAGGGGACCGAGGGGGGATCCATACCATCTCTCCCGCAGCCAAAATCTCTTGTTGATACGCTTAATTTCTTAGGATCCCCCCATACCCCCCTTGATAAGGGGGGCTTTGCGTTTTAAGGAATTAACAGGACGGGGCAGGGGGATAGGTCGATTACGCGGTGACTGGTGCTTTTGCCTTCCCCTTCATGGGCTAGGTCCATTCCTTTGCAGCCCATCACAATGAGGTCGGCTTCCATTTCGTCCGCCACGTCGCAAATGGTAAACGATGGCTTTCCTTCCCGTTCGATCGCCCGCGCTTCAATTCCCTTGTCAGAGAACATCTGATTCGCACTATCCAACAGCTCGCTCGTCGCCTTATGGGCCGCATCTGGATTATCCGATTCCGCCACAACGGATAACACGATCAAGCTACTGTTATGGGTTTTTACCAGTTCGATAACTTTTGATGCTGCTTCCACTGATTCTTGGGAGCGATCTATGGCAAACAGGACGGTTTTGAACATGATTTAAGGGACAATAAGGTCCACAAGACGCATTATATGGAGACTCGATCTGTGTCCAAAAAAACTTTAGCAAATTTGTCAGCCTCTGATGTTGCCGGTAAGCGCGTGCTCGTGCGGGTGGACTTTAACGTGCCCCTCGATGACAGCGGTGCCATCACTGACGATACCCGGATCCGGGCGGCTTTACCTACCATCAAGGACCTCATCGAAAAGGATGCAAAAGTTATCCTGGTCAGCCACTTTGGTCGCCCCAAAGGTCAGGTTGTGGACTCCATGCGTCTCACTCCTGTGGCGGCTCGCCTGTCAGAGTTGCTGGGAAAGGCGGTCACAAAAACCGACGATTGCATTGGTGATGATGTGGCGGCGAAGGTGGGCGCGATGTCCAATGGCGACGTGGTGTTGCTAGAAAATGCGCGCTTCAACCCCGGCGAGGAGAAGAATGATCCTGAGTTCGCTAAGGCGTTGGCGTCCGTTGCAGATGTGTACGTTAACGATGCGTTCGGTACCGCTCACCGGGCCCATGGTTCCACCGAGGGTGTGACTAAGCACCTGAGCCCTTGCGTTGCCGGTTATTTGATCGAGAAGGAATTGCAGTTCTTGCAAGATGCGATCGAGAATCCTAAGAAGCCTTTGGCGGCGATCGTCGGTGGTTCCAAGGTGTCCAGCAAAATTGGCGTTATCGAAACCCTGCTGGATAAGGTGGACAAGCTGTTTATCGGCGGCGGTATGATTTTTACCTTTTACAAGGCGAATGGCTTGAGCGTTGGTTCTTCCTTGGTGGAAGAGGACAAGCTGGAATTGGCGAAGGCTTTGCAGGTGAAAGCTAAGGAAAAAGGCGTTGAGCTGTTGTTGCCCACCGATGTGGTTTTGGCGGACAAGTTTGCTCCCGATGCAGACACCCAAACCGTTGCAGTGGAATCTATTCCCGACGGTTGGATGGGCTTGGATATTGGTCCCGACTCCATCAAAGCGTTCCAAGCGGCTTTGGCTGATTGCAAGAGCGTCATCTGGAATGGTCCCATGGGCGTGTTCGAATTCGACGCATTCGCTGCGGGTACCACCGGCATTGCGACCACCTTGGCTGAGTTGACCCCCAAGGGTGTAACCACGATTATTGGTGGTGGCGACTCTGTGGCAGCGGTTGAAAAAGCTGGCTTGGCGGATCAAATGAGCCACATTTCCACCGGTGGTGGTGCCAGCCTGGAGCTGTTGGAAGGTAAAGTCCTCCCCGGCATCGCAGCCCTAGACGAAGCCTAAGAAAAACGTGGGGGGCATGGTAACGCACCGCTCAAGGAAGTCGGTGCACTGTGGAATCGGTGTGTTATCGTGAACCCCCTCCTGATTTGTGATTCATTGATGGAGAAATATTATTTGTAGACTTGATCCTTAAGCTTGGGAACTGCTAGGAAAAGCTTAGGAACTACTACGAAAACCTGATTAGGTCAGTCAGTTAGCGTTTTACTTTGTACGAGTAGAATTTTGCTGGAAATGCGCCGAACAAGAAGAAAAAGAACGATTACAAGTATTTACAGGATATTTTTCCTGGCGATGACGCTGATTAGCGTGATCAGTTTGGTGGTGTTTATCGCCGGAGAAAAACAGGCTTCAGAAGATAACTATTGGGTGACGCACACCCGCGAAGTAATCACTACCGCCAGCAATTTCGAGACACAGCTGGTGGACGCAGAAACTGGGCAACGAGGATTTCTGTTGACGGATGCGCCGTCATATTTGGAGCCTTACTACACTGGCCGGCGAGGGGCAACGGAACAATTCAACCGGCTTAAATTTCTAACCCGTGATAATGATGCTCAACAGCAGCGATTAGAAAAAATCAAGGTGTTGATGCAACGGAAGCTTGCGGAGTTGCAAGAGACGATTGACCTAACAACAAGCGGCAAGAAAGATCAAGCTCTGGCGCTCGTCAAAAGTGACGAGGGAAAGCAGTTGATGGACGATATGCGTCCTATCCTTTATGACTTTACCGAGGAAGAGTTGCGCCTTTTGGAGGAGCGACAGCAGCAATTCAACACGACAACGGTGACGGCTCAGATTTGGTATGTCTCTGCATTTGTCATCGTTATTGTTGTGCTTGTGATTGGTTTTATTGGAATCAATACCAAGGTGGTTATGCCCCTTACTGATTTAGCCAAGCTGGCTCTCAAACTTGGTCAGGGGGAAAAGGTTGAATTTCCAAAGCGCTCAGACGTTGAGGAAGTGGAGCACCTTATCCGATCCTTTGAGTATATGGCTGGAGAGATTGAGTCTCGCTCTATGGCATTGGTTGCTCAAAAAGAACAGTTGCAATCAAAGTTTGATAGACAAACACTCGAACTAATCCAAAGCGAGAAAATGTCTTCTCTTGGGCAATTGGTTGCAGGGGTAGCCCATGAGATTAATAATCCGGTGAACTTTATTAATGGCAACATTACGCCACTGACTGAGAATACTCAAAATTTGCTTGATCTAATTAAGCTTTATCAAACGACTTATCCCACTACATCCGTTGAGATTGAAGAGAGAATTGAGGATATCGATCTGGACTTTTTACAGAAAGATTCTCTCAATATTTTGACCTCAATGGCAGTCGGGACAAAGCGTATTCAGCAGATTGTAAGCTCCCTTAAAAATTTCTCTCGCTTGGATGAGGCAGGGTCTAAGGAAGCGGATATTCATGAAGGACTTGATAGTACGTTGTTGATTTTAGAACATCGAATCAAAGCGACTTCTGAACGCCCAAGGATTGAAATTGAAAAAGACTATGGTGACTTGCCCTTAGTGAATTGTTTTCCTGGGCAATTGAATCAGGTATTTATGAATGTTTTGGCTAACGCACTAGATGCTTTGGAAGAGCGCGATCGCGATCGTTCCTCAGAAGCGATCAAGAAAAATCCTAGTGTTATCAGAATTCAAACTCAGCGGGCTGGAACTGATCGAGTGAAGGTTTGCATTGAGGATAATGGGCCAGGGATTCCAGAAACAATCCGTCAGCAGATTTTTGATCCGTTCTTCACCACAAAACCTGTTGGTGAGGGGACAGGTTTGGGGATGTCCATCAGTTATAAAATCATTACTGAAAAGCATGACGGAACTCTCCAATGCCAATCTTCTGATGGTGAAGGAACCCGCTTTATAATCGAAATTCCGTTTGATCTGAAGCGTTCTTCTGAAGAGTAGCTTGCCTTCGTAGCGCAGAAAAAAGGCGTTGAGCTGTCGGTTGCAGCGGTTGAAAAAGCTGGCTTGGCGGATCAAATGAGCCATATCTCCACGAACTCCATGCACTGTGGAATTGGTACATTGTTGCGCGCCCGGTCAACCTTGAAATCTGGCTTCATCTACAATGTCAGAACTAAAGCCCGTGGAGAATGTATGGGAGAGATAGCCATGGTTGCGATCGCTGCTCGCCAAGCTGTTTCCGAAGACGAATATTTTGAGCTGGAAACAGAGGCGGAAGTGCGCCATGAGTTTTGCAATGGAGAAGTGGTTGAAATGCCCAGTGCTTTGCCATCTCACAACATCATTGCCGGCAATTTCTTCGCAATTTTGAATTTTTTGTTTCGGCGGCATCCTTATCAGGCGTATATCACTGACCAGCGGCTTTGGATTCCTGAGGCGAATCGCTTGTCTATCCCGATGTGATGGTGATTCAGGAACCGTTGGAGTTGAAGCCGGGGCGGGCGGATACGGTGGTGAATCCGGTGTTGGTGGCGGAGGTGTTGTCGCAGTCGACGCGGGGCAATGATTTGGGGGATAAGTTTACGGCTTATCGAACGATCCCGACGCTGATGGAATATCTAACCATTGAGCAGGACATGGCGCGGGTGAATCATTGGGTGCGATCGCCGGAGGGTTGGTTATTGCGAGATGTGATGGGGCTGGATGGGGTTTTGACCTTGGGGGCGATCGCTATTGATGACAAACCGGTAGAAATTCAATTAGCGGATTTGTACAACAAGGTTGAGCTAGAAACGGTCTAAGAATTAGGTGATTTGGTGGGTGTTTGGGAAGTGGCGATCATCCGTTGGGCTAGAGCGCGCAAAATTTGCAGCACGTTGATAAGTTCGTTTTTCTGTTTGCGCAGGGAATAGCCGTCAGATAGGGCATAGCGGGGTGGGATGGTGTCGGTGCCGCGATCGCATTTCACGAAGATAAAGTCGGTGCCGTTGGTGACCATGCCGTAGCCTTGTTGTTGATGCTCCATCATGCCCAACATATAGGTGAGTACTTGGGGGATTCCCACTTCGATGGAATATTGAACGCTTTTGGTTTCAATGCACAGCAGCCAAAATTCTGGGGAGAACACCAGCAGGTCAAGGCGTCCCACAATTTCTAGATCGTCGTCCGTTGAGGTGATGCGAATTTCCTTTTCCGCTGCCATAAAGAACGGCGGGCGATAGAAACCGGCAAGCCTGAGCAAGGGGGAAACAATGACCATTTTGACCATTGCTTCAAGAACGGGGCGGTTGGATAAGTAATTAAATTCGGTTTTGATGGCGTCGAGGGTTTCTCGATCTGCCTTATCAATGGGCAATAAATCCCGCTGCCATTCTGGGAAAAAGTCGAGGTCATGGCATCGCTCCAATCCGAATTTTTCCTGCAAGCTATACAGTTCAATAGTGCGAGCGGAAATCATTTGTGTCATGGGTTTTGCCAGTGCTCAATGGAGCGGTCACCTTTAGTATCGCAAATGCGCCACATCTCCATCAGTGGTGCCCGCCTAGCGCCGTTGAAAGGTAAAGTCATTTCTGACAGCGCAGCCCTAGGCGATTAGTCTCGCCCCCTCTCTTATGAGCTTCACTTGATCAACCATTAAAGGTGCTTTCCGACGTCTGTAAAAAGCTTCTGTTTGAGCAAAGCAAGCTTCACTTCTCTTGACTTGCCCAAGGGTTTTGTAAATCCTACCGAGCGATAACTGCACTTGTGCTACATCCCCTTCCGCCTGGATAGATCTAAAGATCTTCTGCGCCTGTAGCAATAAATGAATAGATTTATCCGCAGACTCTGGACTCTCCTCAAAGCACAGATTAGCTAATCCTTGCAGAGCCTTACACTCAACTTGTCGACACCCGCTAGCTATTGCAGTGTTTTTAGCTTTCACGTACATATCGAATGCGGGACCAGTGCGGCCTGTGTCATGTAACGCCTTTGCAACGTAAATAGGCAAATAGTTTTTGTCCCAGGCAGAGCCTTCATCTAGGTAGTGTGGACCAAGCATTCTATGATATGAATCTTCAGCTTGCCCAACGGCAGACTGCCCACACAGTCGCACATCAATGTAATTGAGAAGACAGTCCAAACAGGGCTTCATTCCATCATCTTCTCCTTTATCAAATAAATCTAAAAATAATTGTCTAGCCTTCAGTAGGTTCAGCTTTGCTAGGTCGAGATTTCCACTGTCGATATTGCACAGCGTCTCATTGAAATGACGCAAAACAATAAGATGTTTTGTATCTTCCCCTCCCTTGTAAGCCCATGCCTGAGATTTCTTGTGGAGCTCAATGGAAGCTAATGTGTTGTTTTGAGACATCCATATTAAGTCGGCATTCTCATTGTATAAGTACGCCACCTTTGACGCGGGCAAATAGCACCCTGACTCAACCTGGCCAATCAGCCAATTCATGCCTTCAATCATGGGGGAGAATAGTCCCAATCGATATGCAATCTTGCCAGCATTTTCATTCTTATCCCATTCACTTTGTATCGGTGCAAGAAGTATCCTGGCTGCTGCGCCAGCATCTTCCAGTTGTCTATAAATGTTGAACGCAGACAAAATACAGTTGAGGGAGTCTAGACTATCAACTTTGCCAGCTACTTCCATTAGCCTTTCCGCATCCCTATATCTTGATTGAACTTGGCGATTAGACAAGTTGCTGACATGATCTGCCTCAAGGGTCGCTTGATAGTCAGAGTCAGTCTGAGGAAAACATGCTTGCGTACTTGCTCGAGGGTCCGGTAAAGGAGATTGATGAAGCTCTATCGAACTGTGGCGGGCGAGTCGATTAAATGTCTCGCGCAAGTTTCTCTTACTGATTTTTTCGCCAGTCATTAGGCTTAACCGCTGATAAAGCCGTGCCCCATAAGACTTGATCGAGTCGTACTCATAGTTTTCTCGCTCTGCAATATCCTTATAAGTCTTCCTAGGATCAGACCACACGTGCTGAAAGATAGCACTTTGAATATTAGTTAGACGTTCATAGCCTTTGAGATCAAGCAGAGCGTTCACAAAATCCAAGGCATCTTCTTGACTATCAAGCTTCATGACGATGACAGTAGGTTGGCACTCATCACTGGCCAGCTTAGCTTATGAGACTGGCAATACACTTTTATCCACTTTGGTGCCAAAAAGTGAGTTCTGAACTATTCACTTCTTTCCACCGACGTCTAAGAGCATGCTTTGTATTCTGTGAATGTGGCTGAGGAGCAAACAACCGCTTTCCCTCAGTCGGCGTGTTTGTCAGGTTCATAAAATTGGCTCTTGGCAAATTTCAATCACATTCAAATAAGGAGTCCGAAAGATGGCTACTATGCGAACCCGGAAGATGTGGAGTGGTGGTTACGAGACCAAGGTTACTGTGAACGGCAAGACCCACAGTGGTTACGGTTCCAGTGCACAACAGTCCCAGAAAGCCGCTGAAGCTCAGGCGAACAGCAGCAAGAAGTAGCTCACTGAAATGCCATAGGGCCCATGGCTTTCAATGAATTTAGCTAGACCGATCAAACAGGGGCTGCGAACCCTCTCAGCCCCTATCCTGTATGAAACCAAAGGTGTCACGTCATGCAGCAACACTATCGAAAAGGCGATGAGTCACAGTCTTATTTGAGCCCGCGATGTCCTCGACAGTGTGTCCCAACACCTGGACAGAGGGTGGGGCTCAGAGACGAGCGACCAAGGCACATCCCTCCTCGTGATCGCCTCCGCGCACCGCGCAAACTCAGATCATGCCCTGGCTGTTGTGGGGACTAATGCAATCTTCCAAACAATCTAGTGATCTATGAAGCTGCCTGGAGTAAAGATTCAGGCAGCTTTCAGTATCTGATCGTCAAGAGAGAAGTCGATCACACCTTTATCGTTGCCATTTTTGAGATAGTCGCTGGTGAAGGAGTCTTTTAAGCCCTCCACTAGCTCGAATTCTGGCTGCCAGTCTAGGTCGGTTTTGGCTTTTTGGTTAGAGGCGAAGAAGTGTTGGACGCGCAGGGGGAAGGCTTTCTTTTTGCCGAAGTCGAAGGCTTTGGGGTCGTAGTGGCGGATGTCTAGTTTGTCAGGGTCTTTTCCGGCGGCTTCGGCACAGGCGCGGGCTAAGCCATCGAAGGTGACGTAGCGATCGCCCGACACATTATAAATTTCACCGATCGCCTTGGAATTGCGGATGGTTTTGACCATTGCCGCTGCCAAATCCTTGACGTGACCGAATTGGGTGATGGCGGTGCCGTCGCCGGGGATGGGGATGGGGCGATCGCGCACAATGCGGTCAAAGAACCAGCCCTCTAAGGGGTTGTAGTTTTGGGGACCATAAATATAAGTGGGGCGGATGGAGGTGAAGGGCACATCGTGTTGGGCAAGGTAGGACTCGGTGTCGTGCTTGCCCTTGTGGCGGCTATTGGGATCCACGGCGTCCCCCTCCAGATGGGGGAACTGGTCGCCTTTTAGGTACACCCCGGCGGAACTCATATAGATTAATTGCTCGAACTTGCCCCGCAGCGCGTCCACCAACGGTTGGGTATCCCCAAGCTTGCGACCATTGTTGTCAAAAACAATATCGAAAGCTTTGCCTTTTAGGGTGGATTCTAGGGCGTCGGCGTCAGTGCGATCACAGTGAATTTGCTGCACTCCCTCCACTGGTGCGGGCTTGTTGCCTCGGTTGCAGAGGGTGACGTCATAGCCTGCCTCCACCAGCATTTTCGTTAAATAAACCCCAATAAACCGAGTGCCGCCCATCACCAAAATCTTCATATTCAACCCCTGGGGCTAATTTTTTCTCGTTCGCGCTTATCTTGTAATGACCGAACGCCTTGCGGTTTCGGTGGCCTGTCAGTGATTCTGCCAGTAAAATTAAACCAGAGAATCAAAACCGCAGAACACCAACCCCATTGGCGAAAGACCCCAAAGCCAATCTCCTTGCTCCTATGGACCGACCCGAGTCACAATCCAATCCCTTCGAATCGACTCCGGATTTTGATCTGTCGGACTTGGGTACGTCTGATCCTGACGGCAATATGTCTGCCCCCGACAATGGCTCCCGGCGATCGCGCCAGACCCTAGAAAAGCTAGAAGCTTTGGGCAACGCTCTCCCCGAAGATGGCAGCACCGTCACCCGCCTGCCCCTACAGCCCTTCGATACCAATCCCTACCGCGATCATCCGCCTCGGAATACCCGCCCCTCCAACGTTACGCCCTTCCCCCGTCGCGATCGTCCTAAACCACCGGAACGTACTACGACCTCCCCGTCCAATCCGGTTGAGCGTTTAAAAAACCTGAGTACCGAAGCCCTACGAGCCCTGCGCTGGCAATGGCCCGACCCTCGCAGCATCAGCCCGTCACGAATGCGAGTGCTGATGGTGGGGATGATTTTATTTGGCGGCACGGGTCTATTGAGCTGGCGACTGTTTACCCTGCAAGTGCTACAGGCGGCGGAGCTGCAAGCCAAAGCCAAGGGGTACCAGGAACTTACTATTACCCCCTTTGTTCCTCGCCGCTCTATCGTGGACCATCGCGGCACGGTGCTCGCCCTGGACCGTCGTGCCTATACCCTTTACGCCCACCCCAGCTTATTTAAAGAACGACCGGGGGATATTGCTGAAAAGCTAGCGCCCGTGGTGGATATGTCCACCGATGAGCTGATGAGAATTTTTGCGAAGGGAAAAACTGGACTGCGGCTGCGCAATCGCCTCAGCGAAGATACGGCATCTCGGGTGCGATCGCTCAACACGGACGGGCTGGAACTGGTGCAGCAAGCCAGCCGTGTATATCCCCAGCAAGAGCTAATGGCAGATGTGCTGGGCTACACCGACTTAGATAGCAAGGGTCAGGCGGGGCTTGAACTACGCTGGCAAAAGCTATTGCAGCGTAAAGCGGACCCGTTGAAATTTGAACGATCCTCGTCGGGCGTCATCCTGGCATCGCCGGGGCAGGGGGACGACGACCAGCCCCAGCAGCTGACCTATTTAGATGATCTGAAACTCAAGCTCACCTTGGATTCCCGGCTGCAGCGGGCGGCGCGGCTGGCGTTGGATCAAACCATGGACCAGTACAAGGCGAAAAAGGCGACGGCGATCGTGATGGATGCCCGCACTGGAGCTCTGCGCGTCCTGGCCAACGCCCCCACTTACGACCCCAACCGCTACTTCGATGCCGATGTGGCAAACTTCCGTAACTGGGCCGTCGCTGACCTGTACGAACCCGGCTCCACCTTTAAGCCGTTGGTGGTGGCTGCTGCTCTAGAATCCAAAAAAATTGAGCCTACGGAAACCTTTAACGACCCTGGCGCAATTCAAATTTTTGACCGCCTAATTAAAAACTACGGCTACCCTCGTATTCCCGGTCGCGGCACCGTGTCCGTTGAAGACATTATTCAATATTCCAGCAACGTGGGGATGGTGCGCATTAGCCAGCGATTTAAGCCGGCGGAATTTTACGATTGGCTGCAGCGGATGGGATTGGGGGATAAAAGCGGTGTTGATTTGCCCTTTGAAACTGCCAGTCAGGTGCGCAGCCGCGCTAAATTTTTGCGATCGCCCGTGGATCGGGCCACCAATGCTTTTGGTCAGGGATTTTCCGTGACGCCCCTTCAACTGGTGCAAATGATGGGCACCCTAGCTAACGGCGGCGAACTGGTGACCCCCCACGTGGTGGAAGGGCTAATGACTGACGATAACCAGCCCTATTGGCAGCCCTACCGTTCTCAGCCGACCCGCCTATTTTCAAAGATCACCACAACCCAGGTGGTGGAAATGATGGAATCGGTGGTGCAGTCGGGCACCGCTAAGGCAGCTCAAATTCCTGGCTATCGCATCGCCGGAAAAACCGGTACGTCTCAGAAAATCGGCAGCGGCGGCGTGTATCGAAAGGGGGCAATTATTGCCAGCTTTGTGGGAATCCTGCCCGCCTCCAACCCCCGCTACGTGGTGGCGGTTATCGTCGATGAACCCCAAGGAGGGTCTGGCGGTAAGGTGGCGGCACCGCCTGCAAAAATGATTATGGAAACGCTGATTGCCCTGGAACGCATTCCTCCTGACGCTAAAAAGTGACCTTGAAAAGAGGGGAGCAACAGGGTTGAGGTTGATGGACCGCGTAAAAACTGGCTAGTGGCGGAAGAATATGTCAACATCGGGATGAAACCGATGGTTGGCCAGTAATTAGTGGTAACGAGGATTAAGACTATGGCACGGAAAGGGTTTGTTGCTAAGGCATTGGTTGGGAGCAGCCTGGCTATGGGATTGGTGCTTGGGGCGATCGCTCCTGCCAGCGCCCAGCGAGTGACCGAGCCTAATCGCAGCAATCGTGATCGCAGCGATCGTGGTCCTGTTTCTGAGCAGGTTGAGGTAACCACGCCGCCCACTATTTTGGAAGCCACTGACGAAGCTTTCTTCAACCGTGACAAAGATTACGCCTCAAACCGAACCCTTGGGCGCACCTTAGCGTGGATATTTGGGCTTGGCTTCCCCGAGAACGAGATTGTCAGTGATTCCCGTTCCATGAATGAGCTTTACGTTGACTTGATGCGTCAACAAACTACGTCCGACCCCACCATTCGCACTCAGGACTTGCCCAACCCCTACAACACTTCGATTATGGAGCTACGCAACTCTGGCGCTGGTCTGTAGATTGTTGTAGATGCCGGTCTGTTGATAAGCAGTTGGCAGAACCACTGAGCCGTTATCAATTCATCGCTAAGTTGGTTGAACCTTAAGGATAGGGGTCAATCAACTTTTTGTTTTTGGGCGTGAGTCCTGTTTCTCTTTTCAACCCCCTACAACGTCAGCGCAATGGCAAAAAATTAGCTCAAATCTGCTTCCCCCTTGGTAAGGGAGGGCTTTTTGTCGAACTGACGTCTACAGGTAAGGACGTGGGTCGGTGGGTTTGCCGTTGACCCGCACTTCAAAGTGCAGGTGCGGACCCGTCGATAGTCCAGTGGATCCCACTGCGGCGATCGCCTGCCCCGCCGATACCTGTTGCCCATTGGAAACATAAATCTCACTAGCGTGACCGTACAGGGTGGTTATCCCGTCCCCTCGGTCAATAATCACCGTATTGCCGTAGCCGCCAAACCATTTCGCCATAATCACCCGACCGCTGTGGGCCGCGCGGATGGTGCTACCGTAACGAGCTCCGAAGTCGAGACCATTATGGAATCGCGATCGCTTCAAAATTGGATGGCGTCGCCAACCAAAACCACTGGTTAAAGGGCCAGAAGCGGGTGCAACCATTTCACCCCGCCCCAACTTTAAATACCGATTGCTGGTGCTCGCCGCTCGCCATCGTCCTGCACTTCTTGAGCTATTGCCTTTGGAGCCTCCGGATCGTCCCCGCTGCTTTTGTTGCTCTATGCGTGCCAGACGATTTTGCTCCGCATTGAGTCGATTCTGAGCCGCAGACTTTTCCTGAATAATGGTTGTCAGCGCGTCAGAGTCTTTCTTTAACTGGGTTTCGCTTGCTTCAACGGTGGTGCGCTGGGCTTGGATTTCACTCACCTGTTCCCGTTGGCGAGCCGCCTTCGTCTGAAGTTCACTGGCGGTGGTATTTAGCCCCCGCGCCAAACTATCTAAATCCCTTTGCTGGTCCCGTAGCTTCAGCCTCTTCACGCTGAGGGCTGCGGCGGCTGTTTCCAAGCTTTTTAGCTGATCGCGATCGCGCTCGTAAACCCGTTCAATTTGCTTACGGCGATCCAAAAACTCGTTCAAGCTCTCACTTTGCAACAGCACCGCAAATCCCCAATGGGGTGGCTGACGCTGAAGAAACTGCAATCGACCCACGATCGCCAATCGTTTTCGTTGGTAGGTTTGCTCCGACAGCGCCAATGCCACCTCCAGCTCTCCCATTTGCCGAGTGGCGTTTTCGATGCGTTGTTCCGTGGCGCTTAGCTGCTGCTCCGTTTGATTTAAATTTCCCCGCAGAGTGTCCAGCTTTTGATTTTCCTGATTTTCCTTTTCTTGAAGGCGACTGCCCTGTTCCCGCAGCTTTTTGCGCTGCTCGTCCACCTGCTGTCGCTGCTGCTGTAACTTCTGATTTTCCTGCTGAAGCTGTTGCCGTTGTTGTTGAAGCTGTCGCTGTTGTCGCTGTAAGTCTGGGATAGAGGTGGAAAGGACGGGAGTCGATATGGCAGGGCGTAACGTTGACGCTAAAGCCGGCTGGGGAGAGGCGATCGCCCCCGCACCGCCGTCCCCGCACCACAAAAATCCGCAGAGAATCCCGCCAAGAGCGATCTTCAGAGTTCGCCACTGAAGACCATTCCCCATTTTTGCCGTTAGTGTCCTAACTAATCCCCTCACGGTCACCAATGTGCAGCTTTAACACGCTGCCTCAATTTGCATTTTTAGCTTTTGCACTTCCGTCTGTGGCTGATCGCGCGGACATCGCTAATCGGAAGGGCGATCGCCAGCATCCCTGGCAAGCCTATCCTAACCCGCGTTTTTCGATGCCACGGTTGATGTTGTTAATCTGTGAAACTTGCGACGATTTTATGGACGCTCACTTCTAGGCAGAGACAGTTAAACGGAAACAGCCCGCAAAAAAGCGGCTCTTCTAGACAATAAAATTGCCCATTCTTTTTTTAAATCTCTTCTGTGGTCTGGCTTCTGTTCTTTGAACTCTATGCTCTGGATTCTGTTCTTAACCCTATGCTATGAATTCTGGGCTTTGAACTCTGTGTTCTAGCTTCTGCGCTCTAGATTCTGTGCTTCATGCCAAGTAAACGGTGTTTCGTGAAGAAGACGGCAAACTATGACAATTAGTGACCGTGTCTTGGGGCTCCACTAGCCTAAATGTTACGAAGGAGACATGGCAATTGTGCGTCGATGGGTGGCGATCGCCTTCTGTGAAGCAGTGCTGAGTTTGATCCTGCTGGCGATCGCCCCAACCTTTCTCAACTCAAAAAATCCCTGGATCGGCTTTGCTATCTGGATCGCAGTTCCCACCATGGTGGGTGGCTCAGCCACTTATGTGGCGACGCGATCCCTAAACGCTAAACAAGCCCACGCCCTTTTTTGCCAAGCCTGTCCCCGGCGGAGCCACACCGTTACCCCCCTCGATTTCCTGGATATTCCCCTCGAAAAAGTCCGCCAAACCTTACCCCAGTTAGAAGCCTGGCAAGAAACGGACGAAACAAAAATTCTGCACCTATCCCCTCTCGACTTGTTGCGCTAGCTTCCCTTACTTCCACTCTCCCTATGGCAAGCTTCGGTTTTAATAGGCACCAACTTAGTAAGAACAAACCAGTGGACCAACAATTTGAACGCTGTATTGGCAAGGTGTGTCCCGGTAAATTTTCTCCTCGATCTTTTGCGACCCCGTGGAGAGTCCTTCGACGCATGACTCGTCCTCTGCTGTCGGTGGCGGCTTTGGCGATCGCCACCACTGGCTGCGGTATTATTCCCGGCACCAGCACCACCACCATTGAGCCGGGCTACGCCGGTTTGAAAATTCAGCTGTATGGTGGCGAAAAGGGCATCGACAACGCTGAGCTGGTAACCGGGCGCGTTTGGCACAATGGCTACACCGAAGAAGTGGTCGTTTTCCCCACCTTCGTTAACACCTATCCCTTCACCCAAACTTCCACCGAAGGCTCCCCTGACGACGAATCCATTATTTTTTCCGTAGGTGGCAGCCCCGTCTCCGCTGACGTGGGGCTGTCCTTTGGCTTTTCCACCGAGATTATTGAAGGCGGACCCCGCACTAAGCTGCACACCTACTACGAAACCTATCGCAAAGACCCGGACCAGTTTCGCGCCAATGAACTACGCAACGGTTTGCGAAATTGCTTTTCCGAAGTGGCTGAAACAAAAGAGCTAACCCCGTCCATGTTGCCCACCAGCCAACAGCGTTTGGTGAGCGGCGTACGCTCCTGTATGCAAAGGCGTTTTCCCATCGTGGTCATCCAGGACGTGTCGCTGTTAAGCCCCCTACGTTTGCCCCCAGATATTCAGGCAAGCATCAACGAACAGTTCGCGGCCCAGCAGGCGGCCCAAACTGCTGAAGCCAATCGTCGCAAGGTGGAAGCGGAAGCCGCCGCCAACGTGGCCCGGGCAAAGGGAGAAGCCCAGGTCACTATTGAGCGGGCTCGTGCAGAAGCAGAGGCAAATCGACTACGGTCCGGTTCGATTACGCCGCAGGTGCTGGAATACGAGCGACTACGGGTAGAACAAGCCCGTATCAACAAGTGGAATGGGCAGCAGGCTCCCAATATCCAGACTCCTAATGTGCAGCTAGGCACTTCAAATAATGCAAGTCCCTCCCCTTAATGCCAGCGATAAGAGCCTTAAGGAAAGGGGGTTAAAGTCGATATCTTCGCAAATTTCTGTATTGGGAAATTGTTGGCGATAGGGAGTTGTTTGTTGAGCAGACGCTACCAAGACCGTGAAAAAATACTGGCTTGTAACAAATGAGTAAAGTTACCCAGGCCCTGCAAGAAAAACTACTTAGAATTCATTTAACATCGGCTATTTAAGGGAGATTTATTGGAACTGTCTTTTTTCAATTGACATTGCATCAGGGCTTTTCAGAATCGCTGTCGCTAATAAATATTCTTTGAAATCTTTAGGTAGGAAATCGGTGAAATTCCGCCAGCTTCCATCACTTCCTCGATTAAACTTGACGATACGCCAGCGCATTGTGTGCGGATATTTGGCCATGCTGGGGGTTGTGGCCACTGGCTCGGCGATCGGTTGGAGTGTGGGTACTTACTATCAAGAGAGAGCACTTGACGTTCAAGAAAAAGCCACGAAAGAGCGGCAGTTTTTAGAAGATCTCCACGTTTCAATTTTGTCAGTGCAACCTGGCAAGCAACTGTTGCCATTTCTTGAGGAACCAGGGCGGTTTCGCCAAGAAAGTCAGATTTTTTCCGCGCGGCTACTCTCGGTTATCGCGTCACTGGAACGCCAGGAAGACGCCCACGAAAAAGAGGGGAGCCAGGCTTCGCGGGGTGAATCCATTCCCGCAGAAAGCTATATGGTTCACCATTCCCTGGACGAATATGCCATCACCGTTTCAAAGTTTGAAGAGCTATCCTTTGAAATCCTTAAGCGAATTAAAGGTTTGCTAGGAAACCCTGATGAATTGGACATAGCAAGAACAGAACTTTTAACGTTAATTCAAAGTCGAGAATTCCGCGACTATATGAGTTTTTCCGATCAGCTCCGTGAATGGAAAACGCGATCGCGGCAGACAGAGGAGGCAGCAGCAGCGGGGCTAGGTCGCTCAGAGTCCACTCGTGTCAATTTGATGGCTTTAAGCACTTTAGGGTCTCTAATTATTGCCCTATTGGTAGCAATTATATTTAGCCAGGCGATTACTAAGCCCGTTAATAAAGTCGTCAAAATTTCCAATCGAATTACGGATCAAAACGACTTTGATATTAGGATCCCAGTGCATCAACAGGATGATGAAGTGGGGAAATTAGGGCTGGCGTTAAATACCCTTCTTGATAAGGTTCAGGACTTGTTGGGGGAAGTTAACGATAAAAATGAACGGCTAGAAACCACGCTCCAAACCCTGCACGATCAGAAATTTTTGTTTGTGGGTGACAAGATGTCTAGCCTTAGCCAGCTGGTGGCAGGCATTGCCCATGAGGTGAATAACCCCATGACTTTTATTCACACTAATATTCCCTATCTCACCAATTACTTTGACGACCTGCTTGAAATTATCAAAGCCTACGAAGAGCACTACCCTAACCCCGATCCAGAAATTCGAGAACTACGAGAGGAATCCGATATGGATTTCCTGAAGGAAGATGTGCCGCGTATTTTTGGATCGCTAAACACAGGAACCACGCGCATCAGCCAGATTGTTCTGTCCCTGAGAAGTTTTGCGCGGATGGATGAGGCTGAATCTAAAGTGGTTGATGTGCACGAGGGTATTGATAGTACGTTGCTAATGCTGCAGCACCGCCTTAGTAGTGAATGGAATCCTGGCGGGGTAAAGGTGGTTAAACACTATGGGAAATTGCCTAATGTGGAGTGTTTTGCGGGGCAAATAAATCAGGTTTTTCTAAATATTTTGTTGAACGCTCTGGATGCTTTAGAGGGGCGTTTTGAAAAAGATGAAAAGACCGTGCGTAGGAATGCTGAAAATGGAGTAGCATTCTGTCCTTTGAGCTTCACGAACAGCCAGTCGGACGACAGTTTGATTCTGGTTAAAACAGCTTTTCTGCCTGAATTGGAACAGATTGAAATCTCTATTGGGAATAATGGACCAGAAATTTCTGAGCCCTTAAGACAGCGGATCTGTGATCCCTTCTTCACCACAAAACTGGTGGGTCGAGGCACCGGGATGGGCATGTCAATTTGCTATCAAATCATTACTGAAAATCATGGGGGCACCCTGGAGTGTCTGTCCCCAGGGAAGGAGTCCAATGTGGAATTTGCTATTCGTATTCCTTTAAAGCGACTTCACGCGGAGCCCTCAATCTTTATAAAAGGGGAGTTCGTAGACACTGCTGGAGGCGATGGGGAGGGGAAAAATGGAAAGGAACAATGGAAAACGGCAAAGGGAGTTCGAGATATTGCTAAGGGGCAAGAAAAACGCAAATCATTGGGCGAGACGCTGAAGTCCAATTTTGGATCTGACTTTATCGCCACTTGAAGCGGTGGATAAAGTTACGGTCGTTCGCAGTGGATTTCAGCGCTACAGGCTACGGCTCTACGGTTATTGGAGTTGGGCGATAAAGCGATCGCCCGGAATATCCCGCTCAATAAACTGGGGAAATTCAGGAATATAGGGACTTTTTACCCGGTCAATGGTTTGAATCGTGGCGGACTCGGGCAACACCGGCACGTCAGGATCGTAGGCTGTGGCGCGGGATAAGGAGCTAGAGAAGCCGCGGAAAATCATAATGGTGTCTGCTTCGCCGTCAATGGTGGCGTGTACCAGCAGCACTTCGTCTCGGTGGCGATCGCTGTAAGCCTCCAGCTGTTTTTCCACCGTCATTAAATTCTCATCAGCCATTGCTTCTTTTTCGTCCTCTGACTCCGGTTTTTGTCATTTTTCACTCGGGTCACTCCGACGTTATCTCAAAGCCAAACGACCGTTGCGAGGGAGCTTAGTGATTGCAAAGTAAATAAAGTAAATGACGTAAAGTGCTAGCCCTAAGATGCCAAAGAAGCCGAGGAAGCTAGGGTTAGTGTTGCCGTGGAAATATTCACGATATAGCCAAGTGGGCTCCAGCCATGCTCGGCAGGACGCTACCCCTGACAGGGCTTCCGAGGATTGAAAGGCGCAAGGAAGGGAAATAATCTGAGCCACTAAACCGATGCCGGAGTAGATGGTGACGATCCAGCGCCAGGTTTTAAAGACAAACCCTAGGAGGCGTTGGGGTTGTTCTTCGATTTCTTCGTTTAAATCGATCCAGTACCAAAGGGAGATGGGAATTAAAATTCGTGCTCCCAGAGCTGCAATAAAACTCACTGGAATGGAGGCAATCATTAAATAGGTGGTGATTGCCAATAGGCTAGCTACTTTCCAGTAAATTCCCAGAAGCAGCTTGAGGGCATCCGCTTTTGCCGCAAAAGCCCACAGCAACAGCACTAAGGGGGTTAGCACCGTAAACAGTACGGCAAGGCGATAGTCTAACCAAATTAGCGGTACAAACCAGTTGTCCATGGGTGCCAGAGATTTCACTTCCTTTTGCAGCCCCATGCTATCAGGTTTGCTATTTAACAGGTATGAAGGGCAACTTGTCCTAGAAAAACTGTCCTAGAAAAACAAGCGCCTCCCACGCTTAAGGGGCGAGGGAGGCACTAAATCCACTGAATTCCCGACTTATCAGCCTTGAGGTTTGCTGTAGCTGAGAATACGTAGCTATTATTTTGTTTTGCTTTGATAACGCTACAGAATAGCGGCATTGAAAACCGATCAGTTTAAAAGCGAGCTAGTTTTTTGACGATCACCACCATTCATTGAAGGCTGTCATCATCATAAATTTAAAATCCAGCGATTACTAAGAGTTTTAGCCCCCAGTATGCTTTGTTTTGAAAAACTGTAGACTTTTCACCGTATAAGGCTTTTGGCTCTTAATTGATGACACGCTCTAGTCGTCGTAGATGCGGCACTCAGCAGCTTCGGGGTTTTCGTCGCAATACTTTTCGAGGGAATTCTTCTTGGTTGTTGCTTCCTTTTGGTGGGATGCCTCAGCCTGAAGCTCCTCAACAACGTCCCACGCGGCGGCGCACTCGTTAGGATTGTCAGTGCTGCAAACTTCGCGGGCGTTTGCAACCTCTTCGTCAATCCGGTCTTGGATGTTAGTAGGTTCAGACACTTAGTTGTGACCTCCAATTTAAGCAGTTCGTAAACAAGGCCAGTATCGTAGGCACTGACTCAGTTTGGCTTCTTGCTAAAGAAACAAAAGGGCGTAAATCCAGTAAAAAGAACTACTGGAAATCCGAATTCTGAATCATTCGCTTCGCAGGGCTGACCCGAAACCTTGCCATAATCACACCTTAGCGCGATCGCCAATAAGATGGCTGTAGCTGCCACTGCAAACTTCACGATCTGTGGCAGTTGATCACCAAACGATACCTTTGCTCTCGCGACCACTTTCTATTTCACCCTCTTTCCCAACCTTCTTCCCAACCTCTGTGCCCCTGTATCTGTGCCCTGAGCACCAGTCCAAAATTTTCCGTGCCGGTGAGGCTGCCTACCCACATGAGTGCTGTGGGGTGTTGCTGGGGCGGTTGCAATTTAATGGGGATGGGGTGGCGATCGCTACGGTGGAAGAAGTGCATCCCGTGGAAAATGCTTGGAAAGCCCACAGTAATCAGGATTTTGACGTAGTGCCGGGGGCGCAAGAAACGGCGGAGCGACGCTTCACCATTGACCCCCGTGATTTATTTCGACTGCAAAAGCTCGGGCGCGATCGCGGTTTTGATATTATTGGCATTTACCACTCGCACCCTAACTATCCTGCGATTCCGTCCGACTTTGATCGCACCTATGCTTGGGCGCATTATTCGTACCCTATTGTGGCGGTTCACCATGGAAAAGCAGTGGATTTACGCAGTTGGCGTCTAGATGATTCTGGTCAGTTCCAGCGCGAAATAATCCAGCCTGTGCCCTCATTTTCCGTGGCAACCTCCCCAGAATAATTGCGCACAAACCTAGGGCGTCCCAAATCCGTATCCTTTGCGATGCGATCGCCCTCTTGCCCCATGAAATGAGTGGAAAACCATGGAGCAGATGGGATTACCCCAGCGGATTTGGCGAAGACCCGAGATTGGTAATGCGCGACCAACGGTCAACTATGTTGAATATCGACATCGAGCAAACTCAGCTCAACAAACAAGAATACGAACGCTATTCCCGCCACCTGATTTTGCCAGAGGTGGGACTTGAGGGGCAGCGTCGCCTAAAAGCTGCGAGCGTCCTCTGTATTGGTACGGGCGGACTAGGATCGCCGCTGTTGCTATACCTTGCCGCCGCCGGCATTGGTCGCATCGGCATTGTGGACTTTGACGTGGTGGATTTTTCCAACCTGCAGCGACAGGTCATCCACGGCACTTCCTGGGTGGACAAGCCAAAAATTGAATCGGCGAAAAACCGCATCCACGAAATCAATCCGTTCTGTCAGGTAGACCTTTACGAGACCCGCCTCAGCTCGGAAAACGCCATGAAAATCATCGAGCCCTACGACATCGTGGTGGACGGCACCGATAACTTCCCCACCCGCTATTTGGTTAACGACGCTTGCGTCCTAGCCAATAAGCCCAACGTGTACGGATCGATTTACCGATTTGAAGGGCAGGCCACGGTCTTTAACTACGAAGGCGGTCCTAACTACCGCGACCTATATCCTGAGCCGCCTCCGCCGGGGCTAGTTCCTTCCTGCGCTGAAGGTGGTGTTCTAGGCATTCTGCCGGGAATTATCGGCGTGATCCAAGCCACGGAAACCATCAAAATCATCTTGGGCAAGGGCGAGACCCTAAGCGGTCGCCTGTTGCTGTACAACTCCTTGGATATGAAATTCCGGGAGCTAAAGCTACGCCCGAACCCTGAGCGCCCGGTTATCGAAAAGCTGATCGATTACGAACAGTTCTGCGGTATTCCCCAGGCATCGGAGGAGAAGCCCGATATTCCTGAGATGACCGTTACCGAACTTAAAGCGTTGCAGGACAGCGGCGATGAGTTTGTGCTGCTGGATGTGCGTAATCCGGTGGAAGTGGACATTGCCACGATTCCTGGTTCCGTCTTGGTGCCCTTGCCCGACATTGAAAACGGCGATGGCGTCGATCAGGTGAAGGCACTGGTCAACGGCGGCAAAAAGCTGGTGGTCCACTGCAAGATGGGTGGGCGGTCCGCTAAGGCGATCGGTATTTTGAAAGAGTCCGGTATCGAAGGCATCAATGTGAAGGGCGGCATCCGCGCCTGGAGCCAGGAGGTAGATTCTTCTGTGCCTGAATATTAAACGTTGCGGGACCAACGATTCCTGAAGTTTTTCATAAACCCCTTTTCCCGTGGATTAGGGGTTTGCTTGTGAAGGCGTGTTTTATCTATCCGGCAACTATCCAAGTGCTTTGGTTGTAACCGCCCTGGTCCAGGCCAATGGCGATCGCCTGGCGATCTCCGATATTCCATAACTTTTACTAATGATAATGCCCATCCACGGTAGGCTGGGGGGCAGTGTATGGAATCCAACATGCTTGCCAAACGAAAAATTGATTATTACCCCACCGCTTTTATTGGTCTGGTGTTCCTATCTGACCTAGCGGTTCTCTTTTTTAGCGACTCGCTTTGGGTAACAATCCTTTGGTCATTGGCACTGCTAAACGTCAAAGGTTGGATTTGTGCTTGGAACCATCACCATCAACATTGCAAGTTCTTCAACTACAGCTGGGCAAATCGCAGCCTTGAGCTGATTATGGGGCTCCAAACTGGTGTAGTGGGGGAATGTTGGGTACTACACCACACCCTTGGACACCATCGAAATTATCTCGATCAAACTAAGGATGAGTCCGCATGGAAAGCCGATAATGGTCGAACCATGGGACCGCTGGAATATACGTTGAAAGTGTCGATTCTTGCCTATCCAAAAGCGATTCAAGTGGGCAAAAAACACCCTCGCTTGCTGAAGAAGCTGATAGAAAATATCGGACTGACGGCGGTGGTTTTAGGCATTATGTTCTGGATTAATTGGGTGGGTACGTTAATCCTCTTTGCTGGACCTATGGTTTTTCTAGAGGTGATGACGGTTTACGTCACCTATGATCACCACGCCGGTTTAGACGAGCAGGATCCTTACTTGGCCACGTATAACATTACGGATCGTTGGTACAACTTAGTTTCCTGCAACTTGGGTTACCATACGGCTCACCATCTCCGATGCGGTAAACATTGGAGTGAGCTTCCTCAGTTTCACGAAGAGATCAAGCATAAAATTCCTCCGCATCTCTACCGGGAACCGGCCAAACCGTTTTTACTGATGGGCAAGCTTGAGCGGCTATTTACTCGGTACTTCCTGACGCCGGTAGAAGAAGGCTAGGGAGCCATCCAGGTCGAAAAACTATTGAAAATTGAGTGGTGAGATTGCTGACCACTGAAACTTTGGCGATTGTTTTCCCGATGTAAAAGCTATGCTCGTTGGGGCACGATCTTTTGGACAACTTCAGTGGGCAACTTCGGTGGGCAACTGTAATGGATTGGGTTCAGGTCGCTGGCATTATCGTGGCGGGGGGATTGGGAATTTCGGGCATTTTCAAGTTCTCGTCGGAGAAGGTGATTGAAACTGCGCTGAAAAAAGCGATCCACAGGGAACAGTTGCTTGCTGAAGCTGATTTGATCTTTCGTCAGCAGCAGTTGGGCGAGCTATATGGTCCCTTGTACGCAACGCTTAAGCTGAATTCCCAGCTTTATCCACTGTGGATAGACGGTAAGTTATCGGAGGTTAACCAGGACGTTATTGACCTTTTCCGGCAGCAAAATGACGAAATGGTTCACTTACTAAAAACGAAGGCTCACCTCATTGAGGGGGCGCAATTCCCTCCGGAATTTATTGAATATATGACGTCGGTCACCGTTTGGGGAATGTACTGTACTCGACCTGATTCGCCTTATATTCCTGATGAAATTGCCCAGTTGGAACAGGTGCGGTGGCCTAAAGAATTTGAAGATTACGTTTACGAAACTACGGAGAATCTTAAGGCAGAGTTGAACCGTCTGCGCCGGAAGTACCGAGTGAAATAGGCTCCAGGCTTTTGGCTTTTTAAAGGTCAATTTGGAGTTATTACATTGCCTGCTTCGTCCCTTGACCTTATACCGAGGTATAGGGTGTAGCATTCTTGCAGTTAAGGGTCTTGTTCTGTGAACTTGCTGCGAACCGGTGAGGTTGCCCAAAAATTTGGTCTCAGTACCCAAACGCTTTATTTTTATGAGCGCATTGGGCTGATTCCCCCTCCCCAACGATCGCCGTCGGGATACCGATTATTTGGCGATCGCGATGTGGCGCGCCTTAGTTTTATTTTGCGCGTTAAAGCACTGGGATTGAGTCTTGATGAGATCAAGGAAATTCTGGCGCTTTATGACGGTGAATCCCTGACCTGTCAGGCGATTCGGGACCGGCTGCAGCACAAGGTGCAGGAGCTGGACCAAAAAATTCATCGGCTCCAGGCGTTGCGTAACGAACTGGCGCCGCTGGTGCAAGAGTGTCAGTCCTTTCTCAGTCAGCCCAGCCCAGATGGGGAGTGCTCGGCGCTGCGGGATATTACGGGCGTTGTGGGTCAGCAGGAAAGCTAGCAAGACTTACGCAAAATTTGCGGACATTTGAGACATAGAAGGGGTGTCTTTATGGCTACGGAGATGGAGACTGATGCGTCGAAGGATGGCGCGTCCCACAGTGGTGCGCCAGGAAATGTTCACGAAACTTCCTTTGACCTCAAGCCAAGGACGGCGGTGCAGGCGGGAGGAGAGCTCAATATTTTTGAGCGCTATCTGACCTTTTGGGTGGCGTGCGCCATTGGGGCGGGGATTGGTTTGGGGCGTGTGTTTCCTGGGCTGGCGATCGCCCTGGACGCCATTAGCGTTTACCAAGTGTCGATTCCCGTCGCCATCTGCCTGTTCTTCATGATGTATCCCATCATGGTGAAAATTGATTTTGCCCAGGCGGGGAAAGCAGCGCGATCGCCCAAGCCGGTGATTTTGACCTTAATCGTGAACTGGGTGATTAAGCCCTTCACGATGGTGCTATTTGCCCAGGTATTTTTGGGGCAGTGGCTGCGACCGTTTTTGGCGGGAACCGAAATTTTAAACGGCAGCGAGGTGGCGATCGCCGACTCCTACATAGCCGGTGCCATCCTGCTGGGCATTGCTCCCTGTACCGCTATGGTGCTGATGTGGGGCTATTTGTCCTACAGCAACCAGGGGCACACCTTGGTGATGGTGGCAGTGAACTCCCTAGCCATGCTGTTTTTGTATGCACCGTTGGGTCGCTGGCTGCTGTCCATGGGCGCCATCGCCCTGTCTGTCTCTATTTACGTGGGCTTGCCGCTAGTGGTGGGTATTCTGTCCCGTCGCTGGATCCTGAAGAACAAAGGACGGGCGTGGTTCGACGATGTGTTTCTGAAGTTTCTCAACCCCGTTGCGGTGCTGGCGTTGTTGACCACCATTGTGCTGCTGTTCACCTTTAAGGGCGACCTTATTGTGGAGCAGCCCCTGCATATTGCCATGATTGCTATTCCGCTATTTATTCAAACCAACGTCATTTTTGGGTTGACCTATGTGGCGGCGCAGAAAATTGGGTTGACCTATGAAGATGCAGCTCCGGCGGCGTTGATTGGGGCTAGTAACCATTTTGAGGTGGCGATCGCTACGGCGGTGATGCTGTTTGGGCTAAACTCCGGTGCGGCGTTGGCAACGGTGGTGGGGGTGCTCATTGAGGTGCCGGTGATGTTGATGCTAGTGGAATTTTGTAAGCGCACGGCGTATTGGTTTCCCCGAGATCCGGAAAAAGCTACCTTGCCTGACCCTCGCTGCCTCAAGGTCAAGTCATAGAATTTTGGAATCAAGATTCTGGAATCAAAATTCTGGAAGTAATGGGGGCGCACACTGATGGGTCCCTGTTATTTATAGATTCAGAATCTTGCAGATTTCGCGTCTTGTAGACTCAGCACCGTGGATAGGAACGAAACAGGAGTGCTCCCATGAAGCGCATTATGTTTGTGTGCAAGAAAAATTCGTCGCGATCGCAAATGGCGGAAGGTTTTGCCAAATCCCTGGGCGAGGGCAAAGTATCGGTTACCAGCTCCGGATTGGAAGCCAGTCAGGTGAATCCCCACGCCATTGAAGCAATGGACGCAGTGGGCATCGATATTCGCAGTCAAACATCTAACGCGTTGGGCGAATTTCAGCCAGAGGATTTTGATGCGGTGATTTCCCTCTGTGGCTGCGGGGTGAACCTGCCAGAGCCTTGGGTGCTGCGGGAGATTTTTGAAGATTGGCAATTGGACGACCCGGCGGAACAGCCCGTGATTTTTCCTCGGGTGCGCGAAGAGGTGCGATCGCGGGTCATTACCTTGCTAGAGAAACTAGCTTAGGGATTAAAGCTATTGGGGCGTTTCTAGCTAGCGACTTTAGGGGGCATGGGGTTAGCACCCTTCACCGGTAGGGTGATGATGAATTCTGAACCCTCGTTGAGCTGAGACTTGAAATCCAGTGTGCCTTTATGGTCTTGGGTAACAATTTGCTGGCTAATCGCTAAACCCAGCCCAGTGCCCTTACCCACATCCTTGGTTGTAAAGTACTGCTCAAATATCTTCTCCCGCGCCCCCTCTGAAATGCCGGGTCCATTATCAGCGATAACAATACGGACCTCCTCTGCTCCCTGATCCAACGCTGTTGTAATGGTGATGCGGTTGGGATTTTCCAAACAATCTTGGAAGCTACGCTTTTGGCTTACTTCATCCAAAGCGTCGATCGCATTGGATAGCAAATTCATAAACACCTGATTAAGCTTGCCCAGAAAACCGTTAATCTCCGGCAGCTCGCCGTACTGCTTCTCAATTTGAATCGGAGGGCGCTGATCGTTCACCTTGATGCGATGCTTCAGAATTAGCAGTGTGCTGTCCAATCCTTCATGCACATTAAACAGGGTTGACGAAGCCGTGTCTGCGCGGGAAAAAGTACGCAGGCTAACGCTGATATCACGAACCCGTCGAATGCCTTCGCCCATTGACGTCAACATTTTGGGCAGGTCTTCCCGAATAAAGTCCAGCTCCAAATCCTCCATTTCTTCCTCAATTGCAGGGGGCAGCTCGGGAAGGGCGCCTTGGTACAGGTCGAGGACTTTAAATAGATCGCGAACGTACTCTTGGGCTGGATGTAAATTGCCGGACAAAAAAGTAACGGGATTATTGATTTCGTGGGCAACCCCTGCCACCAAGTTGCCTAGGGCGGACATTTTTTCGTTTTGAATCATCTGCAACTGCGATCGCTGCAATTCCTCCATCGCTGAGTTGAGCTCTCCAGCCTGTCGCTGCAGCTTTTGGTTTAGCTCCTGAAGCTTGATTTCTGCTTCTCGCCGCTGGGTGATGTCTTGGTAGGTTCCCAAGATACCGATGACGTGACCTTCCCCGTTATGGAGGGGAGCCTTATTGGTCTCTAGCCAGATTTTTTCCCCATCCCCATTAAGCTGGGGCTCAACAATGCCGAATTCCGGTTGATTTGAATCCATAACCCGGCGATCGCAACTGCGATAAAAATCAGCCTCTTCCTTTGTCCAGGGCATATCGTAGTCGTCTTGCCCAAGAATATCTGCAGGGTTTTTAAGTCCGGCATCATCAGCAAAATTCCTATTGCAGCCTAGATATCGACCGTCACGATCTTTCCAAAAAATGGCCTCTGGCAAAGTGTCCATAATAAGCTGCAGCAATTGTTGCGATCGCCGCAGCTCATCCTCCACCTCCTGCCTGCGCTCCAACTCCTGCTGATGGATTTGCCGCAGGGCGATGAGTTCCGCATGACAATTTTCAAGGGTGCTGGGTAAGCTTTGATCCATTTTTCGTGGGGCGTAAACGGGGAATGCAAAGTCTCCAACGGACACAAGGTACCCGAAACTGGAGGACAGTTTTTTGGGTGAAGTTATGAAAACTTCTTGGTTAAAGTCCCTTTAGACAAGGCTGTTTTGGGGGATTATTAACGTCTCAAGCGCTTTGTGTTTCCTGTCAGCAGGGTTTAAAACTTAAGAATTCGGCAACTTTTTTTGAATAAAAAATTGCAGATCTAATGCGAAGTTTTATCGTGATTTTGCACTGGGTTAATGATAGCTCTCGGGAGTGAAAGATCCTATGGTGATGGCACTTTGACTTCGGTTTAATGACGCTTTGAAAACATAAATTGGATGGTGCTTCTGTGGCACGGCTCAACCGGGCTAATGCTGCTAATAAGCTTTTCCGTTGATGTTCAGTCAGCGTTGGCATCGTTTTATCGATATCCTAGGTTTCAATAAATTTGGATTTGTCGCTGCTGCCTTTGTAACGGTCGCGATCGCCATTCCCCCGTAGCTTGGCTAAATCTGTATTGACGTTTCTCCCCCCGTGTCTATGATCATGCCGGTATTAGAAGCCCTGGTCTTTGCGACGGTTATCTGTGGCTTTTTTGGGCTCATCATCAAAAAAAGCCTGGTAATGAAGATTATTGCGATGGACGTAATGAGCACCGGCGTGATTGCTTACTACGTGCTTGTGGCTGGGCGAATTGGCTTATTTGCCCCCATCGCGGACAGCCCTGACGCAATATTGGAAAACGGTTCCTACGCGGACCCGGTTCCCCAGGCGGTGATTTTAACGGCGATCGTTATCGGCTTTTCCCTGCAGGCGCTGATGTTAGTGGGGGTGATGAAGCTGGCGCGGGACAATCCCACTTTGGAAACCGATGCCATTGAGCGGAGCTATCGCCCATGATTGAACTATTGCCAATTGGGGCGATCTTCTGGGCAGCCTTTCCGTTCTTTGTCGGGTTCAGCATTTATCTACTGCCGCAGCTCTCTCGGGCGTTGACTTTGGTGGTTACCTTTAGCTCCCTTATTTTCGCAGGGTTGATTTTTTGGCTGGACTCCCCCCAAACCTTCCAACTGCTAGACAGCTTCGGCGTCACCTTAACCGTTGATACCCTCGGCGGCTTTTTTATACTTACCAATGCCCTAGTAACCCTCGCTGTGCTGCTGTATTGCTGGCGCAGCGACAAGGTGTCGTTTTTCTACACCCAGCTAATTTTGCTCCACGGCAGCGTTAATGCAGCGTTTTTGTGTGCTGATTTTATTAGCCTGTACGTGGCTCTGGAGGTGTTGAGTATTGCGTCGTTTTTGCTGGTGACCTATTCGCGATCGCCCCGGTCTATTTGGGTGGGACTGCGATATTTGTTTATTAGCAATACGGCGATGCTGTTTTACCTAGTGGGTACAGCGCTGGTGTTTAAAGCCACCCACTCGTTCCAGTTTCAGGGGTTGATCGAGTCGCCCCCGGAAGCAACGGCGTTGATCTTTCTGGGATTACTAGCCAAGGGCGGCATTTTTGTATCTGGACTATGGCTACCCCAAACCCACTCCCAGGCGGAAAGCCCCGTGTCGGCAATGTTGTCTGGCGTGGTGGTGAAAACGGCCGTACTGGCGATGGTGCGCTGCGCCCTATTGGCGCCTGCCCTGGACCCGGTATTGCGTTTGGCAGGGGTGGCAACGGCGTTGCTGGGGGTCGCCGCTGGCATGGTAGAACGGGACACCAAGCGAATGTTGGCGTTAAGCACCGTGTCCCAGCTGGGATTTGTGTTGGCGGTGCCCGCTACGGCAGGGGCCTATGCGTTAACCCATGGACTGGCAAAAGGGGCGTTGTTTTTGGTGGCGGGAGCTTTGCCGAGCCGAGATTTTAAGGTGCTCCAGGAGAAGCCTATTGCCCTTTCCCTGTGGGCGTTTGGGACGATCGCTGCCCTATCCGTTTCTGGAATGCCCCTAATTGGCGGTTTTGTAACCAAAGCCCTAGTGTCCAAATCCCTGCCCCTGTGGCAAGGGGTGGCGTTAAACGTCGCCGCAGTGGGCACTGCCGCCCTTTGCGCCAAGCTGATCTTCCTGCCCCATTCCGCCGCCGTTACCGCCCCCGGTAAAGTGAAAAATTTATTGCCGTCCATGGTGGTGTTGCTAGGGGGGCTAATGGTGGCTAACGGTGTTAACCCCTCCGCCTATTCCTCACTGGACACCCTGGTTAAGGCGGTGGGCATTGTCGGCGGCGGATGGCTGCTGTACTGGATTATTATCCGGCGGGTGACTTTGAAATTGCCCTGGGGGGTGGAGCGCCTGGAGCATTTGACCGGCACCATGAGCCTTAGCGCGATCGCCATTTTCCTGCTGGTGTTGTACCTGATGCCGCTAGGGGGAGTTACGCCATGACGATCATTCTTGATTTTGTTCTGCGCCTAACGGTGTGGTTTTTGCTGACGGCGGATCTGAGTCCCCTCAATATCGTTATTGGCCTCGTAGTGTGCCTCTTGATTCCCCGCAGCTTGACCCTCAGTCGAACGGCAACCCTGCGGGACTGGGTGGAAGCCATCTGGCAAAGTGTAGTTGCCATTCCCCAGGCATATATCGAAGCCGTGGAAATTATGGTGCGTCCCCACCGTTACGAGGACCTGACCCGCAAAGACGTGCCCCCTCGCCGTACCCCTGGGCTGGTGTTTCTGGATATTTTCGTGATTACCTTTACGCCGAAAACCATCGTGACGCGTTACCACAAACGGGGTTGGTATGAGGTGCACTGGATTCGTCGGAGGAAGCCCCAATGAACTGGATTTTAGGACCGATGCTCCTGATCCTCTTGATTCCCATCTATGAGTCATTTCAGGACGAAGACATCTGGCAAAAAATGCTTGCCTTTGCCAGCGTATCCACCAAAACGTCCATTATGATTCTGGTGATTTCCGTGCTGCGGGATGACTGGATGATTGGGGTAGTGGGGGTGTTGGTTCTAAGTGTGGGCAATGCGTCGTTGATGCTGTTGGCTCAGGTGCTGAAGCGGGTGGATGAATGATGATGAGGCACTTTACAAAGGGCAAGATAGACAGCGAGGTAAACGGCGAAATAAACGGCGGGGGCATTCAGATCACGGGTGATTTCGGCAGGGCTGGCGAGGCGCTGAAGCTGCGATCGCCCCAGCGAAATAACCCAGCTCATTGCCGGGCGAAACCTTTTGGACCTTTGCCCGTGGTGGGGCTGAAGACGCTGGCGTGGGATAATCCAACCTTGGAAACGCACTCTATTAGCATTCCCGTCAACGCGAACCCTATGAAGCGGAGCCACTGCCCATGATCGAGATAGCGCCAATTTGGGCGATCACCTGGGTGGCTTTTCCATTTTTTGTGGGGTTTAGCATTTATTTGCTGCCGCACCTGGATCGCTATTTGGCGCTGGCGGTAACCCTTGCCTCCGTTACCTTTAGCATCCTGGTTTTCCTCCAGGAATCGCCCCAAACTTTCCAGCTACTGGACAGCTTCGGCGTCACCTTAACGGTGGATGCCCTCGGTGGCTTTTTTATCCTGACCAGCGCCCTGGTCACCCTCGCAGTCCTGTTGTACTGCTGGCCTAGCGATAAGACCTCGTTTTTCTATGCCCAGCTAATTTTGCTACACGGCAGTGTCAATGCTGCGTTTCTGTGCGCTGACTTTATTAGCCTGTACGTGGCTCTGGAGGTGCTGAGCATTGCATCGTTTTTGCTGGTGAGCTATTCGCGATCGCCCCGGTCCATTTGGATGGGGCTGCGGTACTTGTTTATCAGCAACACAGCCATGCTGTTTTACCTGGTGGGCACAGCGCTGGTGTTTAAAGCCACCCACTCGTTCCAGTATGTGGGGCTGGGGGAGTCGCCCCCGGAAGCAACGGCGTTGATCTTTTTGGGGTTGCTATCGAAGGGGGGGATTTTTGTATCTGGTCTGTGGCTGCCCCAAACCCATTCCCAATCGGAAAGCCCCGTCTCTGCCATGTTGTCGGGGGTGGTGGTGAAAACGGCGGTGCTAGCCCTGGTGCGCTGTGCATTGCTGGTGCCTTCTGTGGATCCTATTGTGCGTTTGGCAGGGGTGGGTACGGCGCTGATGGGGGTGGGCTATGCGGTGTTTGAAAAGGACAGCAAGCGCATGTTGGCGTTCCATACGGTGTCTCAGCTAGGGTTTGTGCTGGCTGCCCCTCCAGTGGCGGGCTTCTATGCCCTCACCCACGGCTTGGTGAAAGCGTCTCTATTTTTAGTGGCTGGGTCGTTGCCCAGTAAAAATTTCAAAGAATTAAACAAACAGCCCATTGCCCTATCCCTGTGGTGTCTGGGGGCGATCGCCGCCTTTTCTATCTCCGGTTTACCGCTGCTAGCGGGCTTCGGCGCCAAAACCCTAACCACCAAAGAACTTTTACCCTGGCAGGTAATTGCCATGAACGTGGCCGCCGTGGGCACCGCCATTTCCTTCGCCAAATTTATTTTCTTGCCAAAATCCGCCGCCGTTAAAGCCCCGGAAAAGTTCAAGATGCTGCTGCTGCCCATGGTGCTGTTGCTGGGAGGGCTGTTTGTTAGCAACGCGTTCTACCCCAAAGCCTACGCCTTGGACAACATTTTGAAAGCAGTGGTGACCATCGCCGCAGGGTGGCTGATTTATTGGGTGGTGATTAAACGGATATCTATTAAGCTACCGCAAGGGGGAGAGCGGCTAGAGCATCTTATTGGCGTGATGAGCTTAAGCGCAGTCGCCTTATCTTTCCTCGTGTTGTACCTAATGCCACCGGAGGAGTTAATGCCATGACGTTTTTCCTCGACCTATGTCTACGGCTCACGGTGTGGTTCCTGCTAACGGCGGACCCAAGCCCCATCAATATCGGTATCGGTATCGTGGTGTGCCTGCTGATCCCCCGTAGCGCCACCTTGAGCTACACCGCCAGCCTAAGGGACTGGGGCGAAGCCCTTTGGCAAAGTGTAGTTGCCATTCCCCAGGCATATATCGAAGCCGTGGAAATTATGGTGCGTCCCCACCGTTACGAGGACCTGACCCGCAAAGACGTGCCCCCTCGCCGTACCCCTGGGCTGGTGTTTCTGGATATTTTCGTGATTACCTTTACGCCGAAAACCATCGTGACGCGTTACCACAAACGGGGTTGGTATGAGGTGCACTGGATTCGTCGGAGGAAGCCCCAATGAACTGGATTTTAGGACCGATGCTCCTGATCCTCTTGATTCCCATCTATGAGTCATTTCAGGACGAAGACATCTGGCAAAAAATGCTTGCCTTTGCCAGCGTATCCACCAAAACGTCCATTATGATTCTGGTGATTTCCGTGCTGCGGGATGACTGGATGATTGGGGTAGTGGGGGTGTTGGTTCTAAGTGTGGGCAATGCGTCCCTAATGTTGCTGGCTCAAGTGTTAAAGCGGGTGAACGAATAATGATAGACCAGCTAATAAATATCGTGAGCTATGGCTGCATTGTCGTTGGGCTGGTGTTTTGGCTGTGGGGGACTTGGCCGCTGGTGGGACCCCGGTCAGTGCTGTATAAGCTGCACACCCTGTCGGTGGCGGATACCTTGGGATCCGTGGCGATTGTGGTGGGACTGCTGCTGAAAATTCCCAGCGAGTGGCCGCTGCTGATTATGGCTTTGATTGCCTTGGCAATTTGGAACACGATTTTGGGTTATGTGCTGGCGTATTGTTCCACGGAGGAGCCCAATGACTAACGTGATGACCGACTGGGATTTGGCAGCGATTACTGCGCTTTTGCCCATTGCCGCCGTGATGACGATTCTGCAAAAGAATCCCTACCATGCCCTGGTGGTGCGGGGGATTCTGGGGGCGATCGCTGCTTTGGTGTATGCCCTGTTGGGGGCTGCCGATGTGGCCCTAACAGAAGCCCTGGTGGGAACGATGTTAGCCATTACCCTCTATGCGGTGGCGGTGCGATCGTCCTTAGTGCTGAAGCTAGGGATTATTGCACCGGTGAATTTGCCGGAAATTGAGTTAGACAATGGTGCGTCCAACGGTCAACAGGATGCCCAACAAAACAGCAATCCAGAAGATTTGGTGCACCCGGTCAGTAAGTCCCTGGAGGAAATCTTTAATCTGATTCACTCCTTCGAGGATCCCCAGGAGCTAAAGCCCCTGCTGGAGGATTTGCGAGTGTTTTGCGATCGCCACTCCCTGCGTCTAGAGCTACACCCTGTGCCGGATCGTCAAGCCCTGGACCATGCCATGGAAACGAAGGAAGTACACGGCGTTGCGTTGGTTAATGGTGATTCGTCCGCCCACCCCTACTCGGTTACCGTGCGGGTGGAGCGCCTGTATGAGCTAATGCAAACGGAACTGAACCCGGCGATCTCCACCTTGAGCACAACCACTATCAAGCCTCCTCCTGCGGAAAAACCCTTGGTGTCTGATGCCTCCAGCCGGTAGGTTTTTTATTCTTTAGCGACTAGCTAACCCTGCCCACCCTTTAAAAGCTCCGAAATCCTACTGCCAACAAGCTATGAAATGGATCTACGTTATTGCCGGCATTGCCCTGTACATCAAAATGATGTTGCTGCCCAACCCTGTGTCGGAGATGTCCAGCCCCGAGGTGATGGTAGCGATCGTGGGCGAGACGGGCATTCCTAACGCCGTTTCTGGCATTATTTTTCGCAATCGCCTGTATGACACCATTTTTGAAGTGGTGGTATTTACGTTGTCCATTATGGGGGTGCGGTATCTGCTGTCGGACGAAAAACCCTCCCCCACCATTCGCCAATTTACCGACCAGCCGTCCATTGTGCTGGCACGATTGGGAGCAACGATCGCCGCTTTAATTTGCGTGGAGCTAATGTTGCGTGGGCACCTGAGCCCCGGCGGTGGCTTTGCGGCGGGAGTGGCTGGCGGTACGGCGATCGGTTTGGTGGCTATCACTTCGCCTGCGGAAAAAATGGAGGGGATTTACAAGCGCTGGCAGGTCTCGAAGCTGGAAAAACTGTCGGTGCTCGTGTTTATTGTGCTGGCGGTCTTGACCCTGGGCGGTTGGGAGTTACCGCTGGGAGAATTTGGCGGGCTAATCAGTGGCGGCTCGATTCCTATTTTGAATGCCCTGGTGGCGGTGAAAGTTGCCCTTGGATCTTGGGCCGCAATCTTGCTCTTTATTCGCTATCGTGGCTTGCTGTAAATCATCAGAAAATCACCAAGGTTCCCCAAAACTAAGCCAAAGCAGCAGGTTGCCTGCCAACGCGTTGCCCAGAAACTAAGGGCACCGACGCGAAGGGATTGAAACGCCCTTATTCCCAAGCTTTTCCACCTCGAAGAGAGGTGGACGAAACCTGTGACGATAGGACAACAGGCCCTAAAGTGCCTGTCTTTTGGGGAGAAAGATCTTGGGGTGACAATGATGGGAATTTTGTGTCAGTCCCAGATGTTTTGCGCTGGTGATTTATAGCGATTTTGCATAAGCTTTGCCTGTAAATACAGGCAAGCGGTGGACGATTCGGGAAGTGTTTGAGGCTCCGGAAAACCAATAGGGCCGTTGAAAGGAGGAGGTAAGTCTTTCATCGGTCTTAAGGGTCTTCTCTATGGTTCTTTCTCAATCACTCCCTTTCCAGTCGGTTCCCGATAACCTGACGTCAATTCCCCGTCGGCGCGATCGCTCCGCTGCTGCCATCACTAATCGCAAGCCCATTCCCGGGCAGGCGGTCGTTTTGGGTGCCAGCATTGCCGGGCTATTGACGGCGCGAGAACTGGCAGAGCGTTTTAGCAACGTTGTGATTATTGAGCGCGATCGCCTGTACCCTGACGCGACGCGCCCTGGAGTTCCCCAAACGGACCATGTGCACGTGTTGCTGGCCAAGGGGCTGGAGATCCTCGAAGGTCTTTTCCCTGGCTTGACCGAGGAATTGGCGGCGGCGGGCTCTCCCGAGGTGGACTGGACCGCCGACTGTCAAATGATGGGCTTTGGCGGCTGGAACCCCCGCTTTGAGTCGGGGCTCACCACCCGCACCTGTAGCCGATCGCTGCTGGAAAACCTAATTCGCAAACGCCTGCGCACCTGGAAAAACATTGAGTTTGTCACCGGGGTGTCTGTCTCGGGGCTAGTGCTTAAGGGAGAGTCGGGCGATCGCGATCAGGTTACCGGCGTCACCGTCAAGCGCGGCTCCCAGCGCTATTCCATCTCCGGTGAACTGGTGGTGGATGCCACGGGACGGCGATCGCCCTTACCCCAATGGCTTGGCGAGTGGGGCTACAAGTCGCCGCAGGAAACTGTTATTGACGCCAAGTTGGGATATGCCAGTCAGTGGTTTGAAATTCCCTCCGAATATCACCACCCCCAGGGATCCGATAGCGATCGCTGGAATTGGAAATCCCTTCTGATTTGGGCAAAGCCTCCCTATCAAACCCGCGCTGGAGTGCTGTATCCGGTGGAGGGGAACCGCTGGGTGGTAACCCTGTCAGGCACCGGTGGTGACTATCCCACCGCCCACGACCAAGACTTTCTCAAGTTTGCTCGCAGCCTGCGGAATCGCGCAATTTATCAGGCGATTCGCCATGCGGTACCCGTGTCGCCGGTGAAGGTATATCGGGGCACTGCCAACCGCTGGCGCCATTACGAAAAAATGGACCGTTTTCCCAGTCGGCTCGTAGCTCTGGGGGATGGGGCCTGTGCCTTTAACCCCCTCTACGGGCAGGGCATGACCGTCGCCGCCCTATCAGCCCAGCGTCTGGGGCAATGGCTCGATAAAACTTGCGAGGGCGATCGCCCCAATCTCACTCGGGCGGGCGATCACTTTCGCAAAACCCTAGGCTCGGTGCTGCGACTGCCGTGGCTAATGGCCACCGGTGAAGATTTGCGCTGGCCCAAAACCCAGGGGGAACAGCCCCACTGGTGGATGCGTGCCCTGCAACGCTACCTCAAAGAAGTGCTGACCCTCACCGACCAATTTCCGACAATTCACAAACGTGTTTGGCACGTTCAACATATGGCTAATCATCCTGCGTCTCTATTCCATCCCTCCGTTCTAGGTCCCGTGGTGGGCAACTTCATAACGGGGCGATCGCAACACTCCGACCAAACCCTGCCCTACCGAGGCTCAGGGCGTTAAACAACAACCGAGATCTAACCAAGACTTCTACACGAAGACTTCTAAACCAAGACTCAATAAAGACTGAAAGCGTACCGGACTTTTCATAAACTGGTGCGCTTTTTTTCTGAAAACTCGCCGCCTCTACAGTCAGGACATTAGTCAGGACATTGCTGCCAGTGGGCTTCTAGCGTCAGCCAACTAAACGGCCATGCGCTTATCAGGAAACGCATCCTTAAGGGAATTTACTTCTGGTGGCTCTGGCATAGAAGGCTTCGATGCGCTGGGCGCCTGCGGCACAGACACCGGAAACTCTAGCCCCGGTCCATGCTCCACCATAAATACGTTGGAATATAAATTTGCGATTACCTGCTTTCCCGCCTGGGTCAGTGCTAAGTACTCCAGCGCGTCTTGCACATAGGGATACACCCCCTTCCAGAAAAATTGAGCATAATTATTACGCAAATCCCCAGGATTTTTATACCCCAGCACCTCGTTCATCCCTGTTTCTTCAAACTCATAAAACAAAGCGCAGATTTTGTTCAAATAACGCGGATCACTAAGCTGTCCCAGCAAATCCGACGCTCTCACCAAGCCGGGATAATTGCGCGTATCCTGTCGATCCTCTCCATCTGGCACCGGAAACCGCGTTAGCTCCACGTTACGCTTCAGGATTTCAACATCGATTAACTTGTGTCCCCCAAACCGCTCTTCCAAAAATTGCTTACTGCGGTCCACGTGGTACTGGGTCAAACTGGCATCGGTGGACCCGTGGGGCAGCCGTACCCGCTCGTCATCAATACCCGTGGCGTACCAGCCGTTGCCGTCGTTTAAACAAACTCCCTTGATGTAGCCAATATCGTGGAACAGCAGGGAAATGATGAAATGCAGCCAGTCGTCCGGAGCAACGCCGCCGTCGCGAATATGCTTGCCTCGAATCACCTCCTGTCCCACCAGAGCCACCATAATGGTGTGCTCAACGTTGTGGTAAAGAGCATCACCATTGGCAATATTTTCCAGAGCGACCCCTCCAGCCCAGGCCAGAATATCTTTGTAGCTACTTTTCCAATTGCCATAGGTGCGCTCGTATCCATCCTGAAGACGTTCAACGAAGGCGTTAATTAGCAGGTCGGTGGAATTAAACAACATGGCATCGGGAGCAAAAAGGGGATTGAGAGTTTCTGGAGGAACTAAGTTAAAACTGACGGTGCAAGTCAGTGCTTAAGTGGTTTTTATTGTATTAAATGTATCTTTGCTCTCAATGAAAATCAGTGTATCCCATAGTTACGGGTAAATCGGCAAATATAAATTAGCAAGTGTATCTTTGCTTGCAACCATGGGAAACGTTGTTGACTGGAAGCGGATTCAAGGAGATGAGGCAGGGTCTTCGAAAGTGCTTTTTACTGGCGCTGGAAAATATAGGCGCAGAAAAAATAAGTTTAAAGGCAAGTCCTTAGAAACAGTTTTGCAGAGTTTCCACTTAACCTTTTCTGTAAAGATTCTTCGTCAGGCACTTTTAGGGGGGAAATCCGTTGTAGGGCGTGCCATCAGTATTAGGTGCCAGAAGCCTCACACATTGGGGAGTCCACACCCTTTCAAAACAAAGCCTACTAGGGGCTGGAACTCTTGTAGTTACTGACCTTGAGATTTATGAGATTTAAATGATAACAGTCCCTATTCTCTCCCCACTGTACTCTCATTTTTATGGAGACTTGGCTTAGGGGAGAAAAGGGTTGAATTTCTTAAGATGGAAAGTAGTTTCGTTGTTTGCTGATGGCTTGAGCCTGGGTTTGGAAAGCATTAAGAGGAGCATGGCTTAAAAGTTAAGCTCGGTTTAGGCCATGGTGATTCTTGGGATAAGTGCTGGCACTTGAGGCTGAATCTGATGTTATTCGGCTCTAATAGTAGCTTTAAGAATCAAGAACACTGGCGACATTAGCCGGTGGCATGGGCATTTTTTTCTGCCTGAAAAACTCAGAGAGAAGAGTATCAAAAAGCCGCGAGTAAAAAGGAGTTGATATGTCTGACCGCCCTTCTAGTTCCAATTCCAGCTCTAAATCTGGTGCTAACAGTCGAGTATCGGTGGGATTGTCCATTGCGGCATCTATTGCGATCGCCGTGGGAGCCACCACTGCATGGGTCACTAGCCAACAGCAGGATTCAGTAGTAACCCCCGAGCCCACCCCCTCCGCATCCGTTGCCCCTCCGTCGCCCACGGCTGCGGAATCTCCTGCCGGTGAAGCATCTCCTCCGGCGGCCCCCCAGGCGGTGGAGCAGTCCCTGATGGTGTATTGGCTGAAAGATACTGGGCGATCGCTGGAGCTGACCCCCTTAAGCACCAAGGTTTATGCGCCGGATCGGTCGGAAGATATTTTGATGGCGGCGCTGGCTCAGTTATTTTCCCAGCCGCCTGTACAGGATGTGGGCAACGCTGTGCCTTTAGATACTAAGGTCCTGTCTGTGGCTGTTAAGGAAGATGGTGTTTACGTGGACGTGTCTGAAGGGTTTTTGGCTGGGGGTGGTTCAGCGTCCATGATGGGACGACTGGGGCAGTTGATCTTTACGGCGACTACCTTAAATCCCAACGCGCCGGTGTGGATTTCTGTGGCGGGGGAACCTTTGACGTTGCTGGGTGGCGAGGGCATTGAGGTTATGCAGCCTATGACCCGTCAACAGTTCAGCGAAAATTTCAATATGTAAAGGAAGCTCAATGTAGAGAAAACTGTAGTGGCATTTGCTCTTAAGGGGGCTGTATGGCTCTGAATTCCCAAGGGCGATCCTTTTGCGCTGCTGGGAAGACTCTGCAACGGAGAGGTAAGTGGTGGCGCAAAGAATGCTGCCCGAAAACATTACGCTGCCCGAAAACACTACATAGTATTGCCAGGGAGTCGCCCGATTCAAAAGACCTGGCACCATAAATGGGGTAACCCCAACCGCCCAACGAATTCATGACCACCCCTGCTCCCACCTTTGGCAGAATAACCCAGCCTGCTGGAACACCGCCGGATCCAAAGGAAATGGATGCGCTGCTCCAGAGGGTCTGCGACTTGCTCCAGGAGGGGCGGTTTGATACGGGCGATCGCGACTTGATTGGTCAAATGGTGGAAGGCTTGGGGGATACGCGAGGCATGGTGCGGCTGCAATTTGCGGAAACCCTGGGGAAGGGAATCGGCAAACCGGCGGTGCCCCAGTTAATCGACGCTTTGGCAAACCATGAAAATCCGGTGGTGCGCCGAGCCAGCGCCAAAACATTAACCTTAATTCGCGATCCTCGCGCTGTTCCAACCTTGGTCAATGCGTTTTTACATGATGAAGATACGGTGGTGAAGGGGTCATCTATCGGTGCGCTGGCGGACACGGGGAAGCCTTCTGTGCCGGTGCTGCTGGAGGTTTTGTCCGACCCTAGCCAGCCGGAAAGCATCAAAGGGCATGCCGCCTGGGCCTTGGGCGTTATTGGCTCCGATGCGGCGGATGAGCTGTTTAAGGCGGCGGTGTCAGATATGGATGATGTGCGTCAGGCGGCGGTGGGGGCGATCGCCGGCATTGCACGGGAAAAACAGGACCAGCGGGCGATCGCCACACTGATCGCAGCCCTGGATGATAACAACACGGAAGTGCGCTTGGAAGCGGCGTCGGCACTGGGGGAAGTGCAATCAACGGCGGCGCGACCGAAATTAATTGAGCATTTGGCGGATAGTGACTCGGATGTGCGCAAGGGAATGGCGCTGGCGTTGATGAAGGTGGGCGATCGCGACACGGTATCCGTGCTGAAAGGGGTGCTGGCGAAGGAAGCGGATCCCGATATTAAACGGGTGATGAAGCTAGCGGTGAGTCAGCTACAAAATCGCTTGGGAATTACCGACACGGGAGATTAGCTGGAGGAAGTCGACCACCAATAACGCTGCGTTCCTGAGCTGAGGGCGGGTTATGGGCGTAGACTTTCCAAATCAGAACGGCGAATTTTGCAGTAGTTTTTCAAGTTTCCCTGGTTTTCACAGGTCAGTCGCCGTCGAGCACACACCGAATCAAGGTCAACCTGTGGCAGCAGATCTATTTGCTTGCACCGAGGTTCGTAAATGTAGCTGAAAGGGAGCCATAGGAGTGATCGCCCCATATCCAACCCCGTTTTCCACCACCGTTCCACATTCCCCGGTACCCCCGTTTCTGGCACCTCTAAAACATCAACCCAAATGCCGTGGGCGCCCAACATTAACCGTCCTAGCCACGTGGCGCGCTCCACATGGCTGCCGGAAGTTAATAGCTGAATATGGCGGCTGTGCCACTGGCGAAAAAAGGGAATTCCGTAGGAGAAATTGTCGAAGGTGGATCGGGCGCAGTGCTCCACATAAACTCCCGCTGGCGATCGCTCCTCCCGCTCATAGAGCGCCCGCACGCAGGGAGACGGCGATCCGTTAGAAATCAAGATGGGAATATTCTCCTTTCGGGGCAATGTTTCCGCCAGGTACATCTCCCGTTTGATGCTGCCCCCCAGCACAAAAATTGTATCTACGGGCTGCTGGCGATGGTGGTTAAGGGCGATCGCCAGTGCAGCTAAAACGGTGACGATTACTGTGCTGATCAACAGCGCCCAAAATCGCGATCGTCGAAACAGAAAGCCAGTGCGCAATCTAGTCCAAAGCTGTTTCATTCGATCTAGGGGCTGTCATCATTTAAGTTTCAAAGCGATTAGCCGCGCAGGCTTCAGCCCCTAGTAGTTCTTATTTTGAAAGGGCATGTACTCTCCACTGCGCAAGGCTTTTAGCGGTTAACTGATGACGCGCCCTGTAGTGACGCGCTCTAATGACCAGTGCCCCCGTCAGCGGTCTAGGCATCGGAAGTCCTAATAGTGATTGCCCGACTTGCGGTGGTGGAGAGCGGTTAAAGCGTTGGAATTCAACACATCTCCTTGTTCCGCCACAGCATAGGTAATCCAATGGTCGCCACACTCCATACGCTGGGACACCTTGCACTCCATGTAAGCTGACGCGCCGTTGATAATGCGGCAGCCATTGTCCGCAATATCCGTGTCCAGATCTTTGAACCGATCTTCCCCTGGCTCGTAATCCCGCATAAATTTCCGCGATAGGGGGCTGTCCTCCGGCAAGATGTTGATTACGAAGGAGTCACCCTCAGACATCAGTGCCTCCACCGCCCGCTCTTTCGCCACCGCCACCGTCAATCCTGGCGGGCTAAAGGTAGCCTGGGAAACCCACGATGCCAACATCGCCGTTTCTACCTCGTCTCGCTTAGCGGTCACAATGCATAGGGCGCCTACCACCCGTCCCATGGCTTGGGACGTGCGATCGCTCACATCTCCCCGTCGCTTGGTACGGCGAGTGCGACGCTTCTCCGCCCGGCGCACATACTGGGCAAAGTCCGTTCCCGCCTCTTCGCAGCTTTTCAAGGTACCGGCGTCCGGCGCAAACTTGACGCGAATAGTATTCATGGCAAACTTGTAGCCGCCATCTTGCACCTTTTGCTCCAGCAAGTCGATCGCCTCGCCGCTCCAGCCGAAGGATCCAAAGACTCCCGCTGGCTTGGTTTTCGCTGCGTTGGCAAGCACAATGCCCAAAGCCGTTTGAATTTGCGTTGGGGCGTGTCCGCCCAACGTGGGGGACCCAATAATAAAGCCGGAGCACTGCTCCACCGCATCCTTAATATCTGACGGGGAGGCGTGCTCACAATTAATCAGCTCCACCGTGGCGCCGCCTTTAGTGATGCCGCTGGCGATCGCCTGACCCACCGCCGCGGTATTGCCATAGGCCGACGCATAAATCAAAGCCACCATCGGTCCCTGGTTCGCCGTTTTGCTTCCCCATTCTCGGTACTGCTTCATCAGCTCCACTCGCCCATAGCGCACCATGGGACCGTGGTTTGGAGCAATTAGCTCCGGAACAAATTCCTCCATTTTATCCAGGGCATTATTCACCTGCCGGAGCTGGGGCGCGTGGAGGCTATCGAAAAAGAACCGACGATCATCGGCGTAGATGGTCCAGCCTTCATCGAGCACCTGGTCGCCGCAAACATGGGCACCGTAAAACTTATCGGAAAATAAAATCTGGCTGGATCGGTCAAAGGTGGCCAGCCCATCGGGCCATCGGGGCGTGGGCACTCGTACAAATTCCAAGCAATGTCCCTGCCCCAAATCCACCGTCATTTCGTCGCCCTTAATCACCTTTAGTTCTGGGGGCAAAGCGGTGGTGCCTTGGGCAAATCGATCCGCTAATAGCGATCGCAAACTTTCCGACGCTGGCTTGGAACAAACAATGCACGCCTCGGGGTACAGGGTTAGCAGCTTATCCAAGGTGGCGGCACGGTTGGGATTAACGTGCCCTAAAATAATGAAATCAATGGGACGGTCCCCCAGACGCCCTTGCAGGGACTCGATAAAAATCTTGGTGAACCGCTCACCAGGGGGGTCAATCAACGCCAGCTGCTCCCCTTCAATCAGGTAGCTATTGGCGGTGGTGCCTTTCTTGCGGGAGTACTCAATTTCAAACTTCAGCCGATCCCAGGTGCGCGATCGCAACGCCCGTGTGTCTACGCCAATTTGCGCAACCTGCACGTCTTCAGATCGGACGTCCTGACCAGACGCGTTCTGAGATTCATCAACCGTGTGCGGCGCTGACGCCATATCCATAACCCCCGCTGGATTCTGAAAATCCTAAAAGTAAAAGCCAAGCAAACCGTTGACTGAGCTTTCGTTGCTCTATTGATCGTTATGTTAATTCTAACGGGTTGGGGAAGGGGCAAAGGGCAAAAATCCTTAGGAAATGATGCTGGGATATTTAGTATATTTAAAGCCTAATATCCGGTTTGCTAAAGACAACATCCCAGCAAAGCTTGATTCAAAGTCGGGAGAAAAGTTGAGCCACGAAGATTCCATTGATAGAAAAACTGAAAAAGACTCTTTAGAATCTGAAGCTTTCCGTTTCTCAAAATCTCTAAATCACGTCATATATACGCCATATAAATGAGTTGATTTCTGGTTTTTTGGAGGATTTTATTGGTTGAAATTCCTATCAATCAATAAGATTCTTCTCCTGCTTTTAAAGCTTGATCTGCGTCAGTAAATCTGCCCCTTTCCGTTTGTAAATTCCATGACCGTATCCTCTTCTAGTTTGCCTGAGTCTAGTCGTAAAGAAAGTAGCGACTGGCTGCTATTCCTGACGTTATTGCCCTATGCTCGCCGCAATTCTCGGATTCTGATTTTTGCCCTGTGCTTGCTATTTCCCTTGGCGATCGCCTCAGCGGTGCAGCCTATTTTGGTGGGGCAAGCTATTTCCATCCTTCGTCAGGAACCCACCCGGTTTGAGTTTCTAAAAGCCTTGTCCTTACAGGAAGGGTTAAATGCTGTGGCATGGATGTTGCTTGCCACCGTGGCGGTGCGCCTGTGTCTACAGGGGGTGCAGGGATACCTGGTGCAGAAGGTGGGACAGCGCATCACTGCCGATATTCGCCAGGACCTTTTCCGTCATGTGGTTTCCCTGGCCATGGGCTTTTTTGACCGCACGCCTGTGGGACGTTTAATTACTCGACTCACCAGTGATGTGGATGCGTTGGGAGAGGTGTTTTCCACCGGCGCCGTTGGCATTGTTAGCGATATTTTTTCCATTGGCTTGCTAATTGCCATCATGTTTTACCGTCAGTGGCAGCTGGCGCTGTTGCTTATCCTGTTGCTGTTGCCCGTTACGAGCTTAATTATCTTTTTTCAATATAAATTCCGTAAGGCAAACTATCGAGCCCGAGAGAAATTATCTGATTTAAACTCTGCCCTTCAGGAAAATTTGGTGGGTGTCAATATTGTTCAGCTATTTGGTCGAGAAGGGCTGAATTCAAGACAGTTTCGTAAGACCAATTATAAATATGTTCAAGCCGTTGATGAAACGATTTTTTATGATTCAGCGGTGTCGGCGGTTTTAGAATGGATCTCTTTGGTGGCGATCGCTGGAGTCCTATGGTTTGGCGGCGTGATGATTTTAAATGATGCTTTGACCTTCGGAATTCTGGCAGAATTTATCCTATTTGCCCAGCGTTTATTTAATCCGCTACGGGAATTTGCGGAAAAGTTCACGGCGATTCAAGCGGGATTTACCGCCATTGAACGTATTAGCGGGATTTTAGGAGAACCAATTGCGATTCAGGATCCAGGGGGTGATCGCTACAAGAAAGCGCTGGAAAATGCCGAGCCCACAAAACGGGGAGAAATTCGCTTTGAAAATGTCTCCCTTGCCTACAAAGACGACGAGCTGATTTTAAGGGATTTAAACTTTACGATTCCGCCGGGGCAAAAAGTTGCCTTTGTGGGACCAACGGGGGCAGGAAAATCATCTATTATTCGGTTGCTGTGCCGTCTGTACGAAGTAAGCTCCGGGCGAATTTTAATTGATGGCGTTGATATTCGCGATATGCCCCAGTCGGAACTGCGACGACATTTGGGAGTAATCCTACAGGATGGATTTATTTTTGCTGGGGACGTCAATAGCAACATTTCCCTGGGGGAAACCTATACCCAGGAAGACATTCAATCGGCGGCGGAACGCACCAATGTGGACCAGTTTATTAGATTGATGGGGAACGGGTATAACACTGAACTTCGGGAGCGTGGATCCAATCTCTCGGCGGGACAAAAGCAGTTATTGGCTTTTGCTCGGGTGGCAATTCGGAACCCAAAAGTGCTGATTATGGATGAAGCTACGGCAAATTTAGATGTGGGTACTGAGTCATTAATTCAAGATGCCGTTGAGGATTTAATGGTGGGAAGAACGGCGATTGTAATTGCCCATCGCCTGTCTACCATTCGTAATGTGGATCGAATTTTGGTGTTAAACCGAGGGCGATTAGTGGAGGATGGGAACCACGATAGTTTGCTTGCCCAAGAGGGGATTTACGCTAGTTTATATCGCCTGCAAATGCTAGGAAACCAGAGTGAACAAGTATAAATCGCGTGATTGAATCCTTGCATTTAGGTCCTTGCGTTGAAATGCTCGTATTATTTTCAGGAACTATCCGAGTAGTCCTACCCAAAAGGGCAGCATAACCAATAGGCATGCCGTACTTAGGGCGATCGCCCCCGAAGCTACTGCCCGGTCCAAGTTATATTCCTCCGCCAAAATCAAACAAGAAAACGCGCTGGGCATCCCTGCCATCAAGACCATGCCGAAACGTGCTTGATCAGACACCGGTAATAGGGACAGAAGGGAAAAAACGAATAGGGGAACTGCGAGCATTTTGATCGCTGTGGGTAACACCGCCAGCTTTATATGCTGCCAGCGAGTAAGTCCCGCTAGCCGAATTCCCATTAATACGAATGCGCAGGGAGAGACTATCGGTTTCACACAGGAAATGATTTGGGATACGACTGTCGGAAGCTCCATCGATTGGGTCAAAATGCCGATCGCCAAAGCCCACAGAGCTGGCACCGTCGCCAGTTTCTTCAGTTGCCCCCACCACTGCTGGTTACTGGGGCGATCGCTGTAGTAATTTCCCACCAATGCACCAATGCCGTAGGTTCCGAAGGCGCTTTGGGTGACAGCGTAAAAGGCAGGAAGCCCTTCAAATTCTGGCTCCAGCAACGACGGCACGATCGCCAGTCCCACAAACCCCGTATTGCCTAACATGGATGTCAGCAACAGGCTTCCTTCAACTGGAAAGCTATTAATTGGAAAGCCTGTAACCCTAAGGCTTTTTCCCTGAGGTTGATTCTGTCGGGCACGCTTTAATGCCAGTAGTCCGCATCCCAGCCCTGATAGCAAGGCGATCAAAGTCGCCGCTGGTGCGATTCCCATGGCGGCTGAAAGTTCCGTACCTCGCGCTGAGGAAAAGATTATCAGGGGAATGCCCACCCAATATAGCGATCGCCCCAGCAGTTTCGGTACCCAGGTTGGCAACCAACGTTGCAGCATGATGCCCAACAACGTCCACAGGATAAGTGGCGTGTACACACGGGTAAGGGAGATGGTCACGCTGTTAATGCTATGAATTGGGCAAAAGTAATTCTAGCCGCCGGTAAAGGTGCGGAACATATAGCCGAAGATCACGCCGATAATTAACGCCCAAATTTGTCCCGATTCCACAAAGTTGTTCCAGGCACTTTGTACATCTGCCCCCAGGTCCGTTTCTTCAAATTGTTGCGCCAAAATTGTTTGGGATAGTCCCACTGGAGCTGCCGTAATACCTTCAAGCTGCGTCCCGTACATGGCAGGCAAGGTGGACGATTCAACGCCTAGCTGGGTTGCGTTGTCTGCCGAGATTTGGTGGGTGGAAATCGCCACGTCATAGGATGTGCTTTCGAAAGGCATTACTGATAGAAACTCGTCCAAAAAATGGTTATGTAAATCGACAGCAAATCGGCTTTGAAAGGTCAGTGTGTTGATACCCATAGGAAACTATTTTGTTAAATAAGTGGTTCGAATCGACGTGATTTTGCCGAAAACGGGCAGAAACAGAGTTTGGATAACTGTGGGTTAAGGAAAAAGGTGAGCAATGTGTGACGCTCGCCCTACATTACCCACCTTTTTAGCCTCTATTTCAGGCGTTGGCTCTTTTTTGTTGTTCCATTGTTGGGCGCTTTTTGATGCGCCCTAATAGATACTCCGTAAAGGGTCTGAAGCTGAGCCCTATACCGTCACCGCAACTTTTTCCGCTTCTGCGGCGATCGCCTCAGGGGACTCAGCTTCAGAGGGGGGCACCACCTGCCAGAACTTCGGTAGGTAAGTTTCCCAGTTCGCCAAAATATCTTTAGCTTTCTGGCTGTTCGTTGCATCGGCATGAGCCTGAATCAGACCCTTAAGCTGAGCTTCACCCGCTTCCGAAACCACTCGCTGTAGGCTCACGATTTCCGGGTTCACCTTGGCAGGGAAGTTCCCTTCTTCATCTAGGAAGTAGGACAAGCCGCCGGTCATACCGGCACCCACGTTACGTCCCGCCAGACCCAGCACCACAATCACACCGCCAGTCATATACTCGCAGCAGTGGTCGCCAGCCCCTTCAATCACCGCCTGCCCCTTGGAGTTCCGCACCCCAAAGCGTTCCCCGGCGCGACCGTTGGCAAACAGCACGCCGCCTGTGGCACCGTACAGGCAGGTATTACCCACAATTACGTTGTCGCCAGCGGCAAACTCTGCATCGGGAGAGGGCTTGATGATGATGCGCCCGCCGTTCATGCCTTTACCCACGTAGTCATTGGCTTCGCCGACCACTTCCAGAGTCATGCCCATTAGGTTAAAGGCTCCGAAACTTTGACCCGCACTGCCCTTGAAGGTTAAGTGCACACTGCCCTCAAAGCCGGTGTTGCCATAGCGCTTGGCAATATTGCCGGAAATACGCGCCCCTACGGACCGGTCCGTGTTGACGATATCCACCGTTTTATGGACGCTGCCCTGGTCACGGATGGTGTTTTGAATATCCGCATCCGCCAATAGGGCGTTATCCAACACCACGCCGTTGCTGTGGGGGCGGGGATTGTGCTCTAGCCAGGAACGATCCTCTTTCGAGTCAGGTAAATCGGTCAACACGGACAGATTCATTGACCCGGGCTTAGCCAGTTCTGCACCCTCACGGCGCACCAGTAAATCAGCGCGGCCGACGATGTCCTTCAGGCGGGTGTAGCCCAGGTGAGCTAACAGTGATCGCACTTCCTGAGCTACAAAGTAGAAGAAGTTCACCACGTGTCCGGGGATGCCGGGGAAGCGATCGCGCAGGCGCTGCTGCTGACTGGTAATGCCCACGGGGCAGCTATTCATGTGACACACCCGCGCCATAATGCACCCTTCCGCAATCATGGCGATGGTGCCGAAGCCATATTCTTCTGCCCCCATCAGGGCACCCATCAACACATCCCAACCGGTCTTAAAGCCGCCGTCCACCCGCAGGATGACGCGATCGCGCAAACCGTTGGTCATCAGGGTACGATGCACTTCCGCCAAACCTAGTTCCCAAGGGCAGCCCGCGTGCTTAATGGAGCTTAACGGGGACGCTCCAGTACCGCCGTCGTGACCAGAAATTTGAATCACATCGGCGTTGGCTTTCGCTACCCCAGCGGCGATGGTGCCAATACCAATTTCCGACACCAGCTTCACCGATACCCGCGCCTTGGGGCTGATTTGGTGCAGGTCATAAATCAACTGCGCCAGGTCCTCAATGGAGTAGATGTCATGGTGGGGCGGCGGCGAAATCAGGGTCACGCCGGGCTTAGAACGGCGCAACATGGCGATATAGTCACTCACCTTGCGACCGGGCAGCTGTCCCCCTTCACCGGGCTTGGCGCCTTGGGCAACCTTAATTTCAATTTGCCGGGCGCTCATGAGGTACTCGGGCGTTACCCCAAAGCGCCCGGACGCCACCTGCTTAATCTTTGAGCAAGAGGTATCCCCATTCCGTAGCCCCTTCAAGTGGGGGGCCGTGGGGGAAGTGCCGTCTTCTTCCACATCCATCAGGGTCTTAAAGCGGCGAGAATCTTCGCCCCCCTCACCGGAGTTGGACTTACCGCCAATACGATTCATGGCGATCGCCAACACCTCGTGGGCTTCCGGCGACAGGGCTCCTAAGGACATTCCACCGGTGCAGAATTTCTCCAGGATGGCTTCCACCGGCTCCACGTCGTCGATGTTGATGGAGGGGCGATCGCTCTTAAAGTCCAGCAGATCCCGCAGGGTAGCCACCGGCTGCTCATGCAAGTGGTTTTTATACAGCTCGTAGTGGTTGTACGCCTCCTGGGGAACCGCATCATCTTTGGTTTGACGCTCAAAGCTGCGCACCGCCTTATGCAGTTCTTTAGACATGGCCGGGGAGTTGGAATGGTACTCAGCCCCCTTGCGGCACTGAATAAAGCCCATATTTTCCAGGCGCTTGGTGGTCAATGCCGGGAACGCCGCTGCGTGGAAGCCCATGGTTTCCCGCGCCAGATCTTCCGGAGTCATGCCGCCAATGCGAGAGGTGGTGCCAATAAACGCCAGCTTCACCAAGGACGGATCCAGGCCGATCGCCTCAAAAATCTGCGCCCCGTGGTAGCTCGCCAACAGGGAAATACCCATCTTGGACAAAATCTTAAACAGCCCCGCTTCCACGGCCTTGCAGTAGTTGGCTTGGGCTTCCGCTGGGGTCAGGCTGGGAATGCGCTCTTGCTTAATTAGCTTTTGGGTCTTGGGCGACGCCAGCCAGTGGCGCACTGACTCCAACGTTAAATAAGGACATACGGCGCTGGCGCCAAAGCCCACCATGCAGGCAAAGTGATGGGTGCTCCAACACTGGGCCGTGTCCGCCACCAGGGATGCCTTCATGCGCAGCCCTTGGCGAATCAAATAATGGTGCACTGAACCTACGGCTACCAACGGCGGAATATAGGTTTTATCGGCGGATAGATCTTCGGCGCGATCGCTCAGAATCAACACCTCAGCGCCATTGTTAATGGCTTCCGCCGCCTGCTCGCATAGGGTGGCGATCGCCCCTTCCAACCCCGCGGGACCACCAGCGGTGCTGTAAAGGGTGGACAGCGTAGCCGTATTCATCCCCGAGTTTCGTACCTGATCCAAGCCCGCCTCGCTCAACACTGGAGACTTTAGCTTGATCAACCGTGCCCCTTCCGGCTGGATTTTTAAGGGATTGAGACGCCGCCCCAGGTGCATCTCCAGGGACATCACCAGGTTCTCCCGCAGGGGATCGATGGGAGGGTTGGTTACCTGAGCAAAGCGCTGCTTAAAGTAGTCAAACAGCAGATGATTCTTGGACGACAGCACCGCCAGTGGCGCGTCGTCACCCATGCAATAGGTGGGCTCCTTGCCCTGGGTGGCCATGGCAGAAATCACCATATCCAAATCTTCGGCAGTGTAGCCAAAGGCAATTTGGTTTTTTAGCAGGGTTTCTTCATCTAGGGACAGCTTCTCCGTAAAGTCCGGCTTGTCCACCACCCGCTGGTGCTCCTTCAGCCATTGCCCGTAGGGATGCTTACGGGCCACCTGTTCCTTCAAATCCCAGTTGCGCAAAATTTGGTTTGTTTCCAGGTCAACGGCGATCGCCTGCCCAGGACCCAAACGACCCTTTTCAACAATTGTCGACTCATCCACCGGCACCGTTCCAGCTTCGGAACCCACAATGACGAAATCATCGGAGGTGATGCAGTAGCGAGCCGGACGCAAACCATTCCGATCCAAAGCCGCTCCCACCGTCTTACCGTCGCTAAAAGCCAGCAGCGCGGGACCATCCCAAGGCTCCTGAATGCCTCGGCAATAGTCGTAATAGTCCACAATTTCTGGGTGGTCTGCCAAATCGGGCTGATTTTGATACGCTTCCGGCACCATCAGCGTCACCGCCTCCAGCAAACTGCGACCGGAGCGCACCATTAGCTCCAAGGTGTTATCTAAGTTTGCCGAGTCGCTATTCTCGTAGCTCACCACCGGCTTCAGCAAACTGAGGTCTTTGTCGCCCCATTCCGGGTGCTCTAGATCCGCCTGGCGGGCAAGCATCCAGTTCAAGTTGCCTAGCAGGGTGTTGATTTCACCATTGTGACCTAACAATCTCATGGGCTGTGCTAACGGCCACTTCGGCATGGTGTTGGTGCTAAAGCGACGGTGGTACACCGCAAAGGCGCTAACGTATGACTCGTTCGTTAAGTCCTTATAAAACTGTGCCAGTACTTTCGACTGCACCATGCCTTTATAAACAATGGTTCTGGCGGATAGAGAGCACATGTAGTAGCCCAGGGATTGCCCAGAAACCACGTTGTCATCTTTGCCTAGCATGGTCACCACGGCGTTGCCGATGCGGCGACGAATGCGCAGCAGCTCCGCCTCCAAGAGATCACCATCCCAACCTTTACTCTCGGGTACCTCAATAATCACCTGTTCGATGGCGGGCAAATTATCAAGCGCCTGCCGTCCCAAAATCTCGGGCACCGTGGGCACCGGTCGCCACGCCACCAGCTCTAACCCTTCGTCCGTCAATACGTTTGCGATCGCTGCTTTTGCCTTTGCCGCCGCCAATTCCTTCTGGGGCAAAAATGCCATTCCCACGGCCGCGCGGTTCCGATCAAAAGTAGCCTCTTCCTCTTGCGCTACCCATGCCTCCAACAAATCCCAAGGAATCGCCGTCATAATTCCGGCACCATCCCCAGACACCCGGTCAGCGCTACACCCACCCCGGTGCTCCATACAGCCCAAGGCGATCGCCGCCTTCTGCACTAGGTCGTGACTCGCAATGCCGTCCTTTTGCACAATAAACCCAACGCCACAGGCATCTCGCTCTTCCACAATGGCGCGAGGGCCCTGCTCTGGCATCGGCGGCAGAATCTCTCGACACTGGGTTATGACGTCAGATGGATTATTTCGAGTCGTTGCGTTCACGGGTAAATTGCGATCGCTCATAGTAGTTCTCGTTTCACAGGTGATTGAGTGTAACAATCGAGGCAGAAATGCAACAGTGTCCTGTCAAAAAAATGACCCGATTTGTGAAGAAATCATTGTTATCCCCCGAAGCGTCATAGGAGGAAAGTTATGGTTAGGTAAGGAAACTATTGTTTGCCTTAATGATTCGCCCAGAGGTTGCCGATCCCGAAACGTAAACTCTAAAAGCTAGCCCAGCAGTTCAGTACCACAGGTTAAAACCGGGTAACAGTGAAGGGCGCTTACAGAGCGCATCGACGGTAACAACGGACAAAGCGACCTGGGGAAAAGCGAAATAAGAACAAGTAGGCCGGCTGTACAGCTTAGGGTACCTAACGCTGACGACGTGCGGGACACCCCTAGGGCGCACTCTCACGATTTTGAAGCAATAAGTCTTCAGTCGTATTTTATTATCTGACAACTTTGTTGCAACGGTGTGTAGTCACCAATACGCCACATCTCCTAGTCCTAAAAAAATTGTTTCGAAGCCTGAAATTAAGCTCTGAAATAGCGGAAGTCTAAGACCAGGAAATTTTGAGCCGAAACAGGACTATAGAGAGTTTTGCTTTTGCCTAACCGTCTTTTTTGATCGGCTTTACCGAAGGCTGTTTCACCTAACGCGTCAGTAAGTTGAGCACCTCAATGGGAAGCCCATCTGGATCGGCAATAAAAGCGACTTCATAGACCTTGGATCCGATCATTTGCTGACAGGGCGACAACAAAACTTTTGGCGAGTCTAGGGGAATCCCTTGGTCCTGTAGGGTGCTGATGCAATGGTGAAAATCCTCTAACCACTGGGGAAGACCTGCTGTGACAATACCGTCCGCTGTGGGTTGTTCGGCTTGAGGACGGTAGCGCAGGTCTAGAGATAAATGATAGTAACCGACGTAGCCTTCATCTGCAAAGGGATCCGGCGGCGGCTTTGGGTTAGGGACCTGCACCAGCTCTAGGCGACCATTCCATCCCTCCAGCCAACAGGCGAGGGTCATGCCAGTGGTAAATCGCTCTGTAACGGTGAATCCCAAGGCTTCATAGAAGGCGATCGCCCGGTGGATATCCGCCGTGCGGATGGAAACGTGGTGCATCGCGATTTCCTATTTAAGCCCTCGCCAATAAGCCGTTGCTATTCATGCATCGTTACTCAAACATCGTTACTCAAACATTCGGAAATAGGGATATCGTGCCGGTAGCCCCACCTCTTTTTCCAGGGCAAAATTAATCACTCCCCACCGCGGATCATTTTCGTCGTGATTGAAGGTTACGGGCAAACCATACAGACGTAAGGGGGATGAAGACGAGTCCTTGTCCTTAGACGTTGAGTTGTGGTGATCGCCGGGCTTTTGGGAAGGTTTCCCCGCTGCTTCTTTTGCCGACAACTCTTTTCTATTGGCTCTGCTGTCGCTCCGCTCAAAGGATGGCGCGTCGGAATACAGAGACTGGGTTGCCATCACCTGCCGGTTGTAGCGCTCTAAATACGCACTAATTAAAGGCTTGTAGCGTCGAGCCACAACGATTTGGGTGGCGCGAAATCCTTCCGTGTAGAGCCGATCTAACGCCTCGTGAATTTCAAAGCGAATACCGTCAGGGTGGGTATGCTGGCGATACCATTCCCCCTCCCACTCACGCCAACAGCGATTTGATTGCAAATGCACCAGGTCTCGGGTGTCAGGGTTTGCTTCAAAGGCGCCGTGACGCTGGCAAAGGTAAGTGTCGGTTAAGGTGAGGGCGGCGATCGCCTGGCGACAGTGGGGGCACTGAATTTCAGGACCAAAAATTGGATACTGTGAGGCAGAATTCAGCATGGGCACAGGGATAGGTAACTACGTTGACCTTTAAGGCTCCTGCAAAGGGGTCCTGTGAAGGAGTCCGGTGATTGTTCTGCATCCCAGTGTTTTCCCCTCCAGTTGTTTCAATTATATCCAGCCCACCATAAAGTGCTGTTTAGAACAGCATTAACAACATCCTTCGAAATGTGGCGGGTAAGACCCCTGAAACACTTCCTACGTGACCTCCCTAAGTACCTCCCTAAAAACTGCGCCCAATCCCTTCAATGTCCTTAAACGCCGAGGCCGAGGCCGGTAATACCTAAGGCTCTGTGGAGTGTCCTTAGGCTTAAGTGGGATGACTTCTTTTTACCTGGATCCTGGTGACGAGAGACAGTAAGCGCTGCAACGTCCCGCTGAAGCGACCCAGCTGCAACTCGTTAGACATGGATAAATCGCTAGAGCTGAATAATAAATGCTGAATAACAAATTTAGTAACAAATCTGGAGGATATGACTGTGCATAAGCCCCTTACCCCTTCGGCGGTTTCCTACCCTGACTTATCGGTAGCACCCTGTGTGGAAAAGGCTGCTTTTGTGGCTGCAACGGCAACGGTGATTGGCGATGTGGTGGTGGGAGATCAGGTCAGTATTTGGTACGGGGCGGTGATTCGGGGGGATATGGAGCGTATTGAGCTGGGGGACTGGTGTAATGTGCAAGATGGGGCGGTGATTCATGGGGATCCAGGGGTGTCTACGGTGCTGGAAGAGCACGTTACGGTGGGGCATCGGGCGGTAATCCATTCGGCCCACGTGGAGCGGGGATGCATCGTAGGGATGGGGGCAATTATTTTGAATGGGGTGCGCATTGGGGCGGGTAGCATTATCGGCGCGGGGGCAGTGGTGACGAAGGATATGCCAGAGCGATCGCTGGTGGTGGGCATTCCCGGGAAGCCGGTGCGCCAGTTAGGAGAAGGAGCCCTGGAGGAGGCGATCGCCCACGCTGAAGAATATGCAGCCCTGGGCAAACGCCATGCACTAGCAGCCCAAAGCCAGCTGAAGAAATAGCTGGATATATGCCCTATTGACCCTGGTTTTGGCGACGACATTCCCCCCTCTGTTTCCCCTCGGCAGCGGTGGAATAATGAGAAAACGCCACGAAACTATACAAAACAGCGCCACTTTGCTACAGAATAGAGACGAGATTAAGTTCTCAGACCCTTAGTAGAGTTTCGGAGATTTGTACGATGATTGACTGGCGCATTATCGTTGTTTTTGCCCCTTTGGCTCTTGCCGCTGGTTGGGCCGGTTTCAATATTTTCCAAGCTGCACTGGAGCAACTACGCAACTCGTAGGGCGTCTTTGTGGCGCTGCCGCTGGAACAGATTTGGCACTCTACAGCTTGTTATGTGCTTGTTATATGCCTAAGCTTTCTTTCGAGAGCTTAGGCATTCTTTTAGTTGGCAGAGGGAAATTTTGAGTCTTCAGTGAAGAACGTTGGCGAGAGCGTGTTCGTCAATTCTTGTCCGTCAATTTGTATTCGTCATTAGGGATCGGAAGTTCTGCGCAGTCCAAATGCTTTATGCAGTGCCGCCCCTCCCTCAATAAGAAACAAAAGTGCTAGAGCTCCCCTACGGCTGTGGTCAGTTCGACAAAAGATAGGACAATTTTGAGTCACGCAACCACAGCTAAATTTGCGCTATTTGCTTCGCAAACCCTTCTCGAACAATGCCCCTCAGTGCTCGCTGACTGTTTTATTAGTTCAAGAGTTTAATTCAAGAGTTGACCATAAAGGCTTTGATATTTGAGTCACACCAGCCCTAGACCGTGACTGGTTCAGGGCTGTAATGGGGTGGTTCGTCAGTGATCAGTAAGGTGCCAATAAGTTTCAAAATCGATAGCTGCAAGGGTACGGCCCCCGGCATTATTTATGCTAGAGAGCGTACAGCTTCTATTGCGTTCATACTTCGGCGCTTATCAAGACTTGGGTTCATGGCTGATGGCGTGCCCTGGCGCGTGTTGGGGCGTAGAGGCATCAGGGAGGGGGCTCAAGGTTTAATGACACTGCGCCCGATAAAGCTTCCCCATAACGCTATTCAGTGATTCCTGGACCAACTGCCCTGGCAACCATTAGCTCGTCAGGATCAGCCCATAAGCCAGCCGGTCACATAGAAAACACTGAGAGCTGAGAACCCTAAAGCCTTAGGGGCGTGGGGCAAAGGGGACGCACTCTTGAAAACACTCGGACTCGTTCCCCGGATCCGATAGGGCAACCCTATGAATAAAGTTTGTGGAGGTTTGGTTTTTAACAGCCATGGTTGACGATGTTGACCCTGGGCTGCGATCGCCACCGCTGACATTCGGGCGATAACAATTAGCCAATGGAGAGATGACTTGTTGCGTTGTTTCATCCTTCTGGTTTCCGTGGTTCAGAAACTGTAGTCCAGAAGCTGCCGTGGCTGATTGTCATGGTCCGCCGTTGTCACAGCAGGTGCCTTTGCTGCTGGTTAAGCTGCCGCTAGTTAAGCTAGTGCCAGTTTGTAGCTGTGAAGTTCAAGTCTTTTCGCTCCAAACCACCATTTCGAGCTTTCTATGAGCCTTTTATGAAGGCGGCCTCTCTTATCCCTCGACTAACGCAAATGTGATGCGAATTTTGCAAATTGTGCCGTCTATCGCTTTAGTGTACGGCGGTCCTAGTCAAATGGTGCGGGGACTAAGCGCTTGGCAAGCTTTAGCAGGGGCTCAAGTCACAATATTAACGACGAATTTAAATGGCGATCGCGGTGAAGCGCCTTTGGACGTTCCGGTGGACCATGGGGTGCAGGAAGAGGGCTATGAAATCCACTATTTTCCCTGCATTCCCATTCATCGCTATAAAGTTTCCCTGCAGCTACTCGTTTGGCTGCTGCGCCACGGCAAGGACTACGATATCGCCCATATTCACGCCCTATTTTCTCCCATTAGCACCCTAGCCGCGATTATTTGTCGGTATATTGGACTTCCTTACTGGCTGCGTCCTTTGGGCACCCTTGATCCAATGGATTTGAAGAAAAAGCGTTTTCTGAAGGGCATTTATGGCTGGCTTTTGGAGCGAGGCAATATTGCCGGGGCGGCGGCGCTTCATTTCACCAGTGAAGAAGAGGCCAGGGTGTCAAAGCGTTTCGGTACCAAGACTCCGGAGGTGGTGATTCCTGTTGGGGTTAGGCTTCCTGATCGGTTGCCCGCCAGAACACATCCCAAATTAAGCAGTGTTTTTCGATCGCCAGCGCCCCCAGCCCGTATGGACGACCCCGAAATAAGTGGGGGAAAAAGTCGAGCTGAATTAGAGCCGACTCAATCTCAAGAGATTCCGCTGCTGCTGTACATGTCCCGAATCGCCCCTAAAAAGGGGCTGGATTTATTGTTGCCGGCGCTGGAATCGTTGGCCCAGGAGGGAGTGCCCTTTCGGTTTGTGTTGGCGGGGTCCAACCCTCAGGATCCGGTGTATGAGCAAACCATCGACGAGTTGATTTTGCGATCGCCTTGGTTGCGCGATCGCACCCAAATTACCGGCTTTATTTCGGGACAACGTAAGCAGGAAATCTTAGGCAATGCTGATGTGTTTGTACTGCCGTCCTACTACGAAAATTTTGGATTAGCGGTGGCGGAGTCCATGGCGGCGGGGATTCCGGTGGTGATTTCCCGGGGGGTGCATATTTGGCCAACGGTGGCGCGGGCGGAAGCGGGATGGATTTGCGATCGCGATCAGGAAACGTTGACGGTGGTGCTGCGGGAGGCGCTGACCCATCCTCAGCTGCGAAAAGAGCGGGGAAAAAACGCCCGCCAGTGTGCGGCCAAAAACTATCGCTGGTCCGATATTGCCCGCCATACCCTTAAGGCTTATCACCAATCCATCCAGGAACAAAGACGCGCCAGTCGGTCAAAATAATAGGCAAGTTGCTGAATAATAGGCAACCTGCTGACGGTAACCATGGGCGCACAGATGCAAAAAATTCGTACGGAGTGGGTAGAGCTACAGTCGGGGGCTGACACAGAAGATGTGACCACCATTGATGCTTATGTCGCCATCCCGCAGGGGGAAGGGACATTTCCCGTGGTGGTGGTGATCCAGGAGATTTTTGGGGTGAACTCCCATATTCGCGACGTAACGGAACGGGTTGCGCAGTTGGGCTATGTGGCGATCGCTCCGGCAATTTACCAGCGACAAATTAAGGGATTTGATCGGGGCTACGATTCAGCGGCGGTGACCGAAGGGCGGAAATACAAGGAGCAAACCCGTGCCGATGAGCTGTTGCGGGATATTCAGGCGGCGATGGATTATGGGCGATCGCTTCCCCAAGGCAGGGCGGGAAGTTGCGGTTGTATGGGCTTTTGCTTTGGCGGCCATGTGGCGTACCTGGGAGCCACGCTGCCCGATGTGGGCGCAACGGCGGTGTTTTATGGGGCAGGCATCACCACCTGGTGTCCAGGGGAAATTGGCGCAACGGTGGACCGCACGGACCAAATTAAAGGGCGGCTAGTGGGATTCTTTGGCACCGCTGACCCACTAATTCCGTTAGACCAAGTGGAGACGATGCGGGACGCGCTGGTGAAAAATTACGTGGATCACGCGGTAAAAATTTACGACGGAGTGGACCACGGCTTCTTCTGTGACCAGCGTGGTAGCTACAACCGAGAGGCGGCGGCCGATGCCTGGACGCAAGTGGTGAATCTATTTAGCGACTGTTTGTAGAGCAATTGCTCATAAAGCAATTGTCGGGGGCGTGCCAATGGACCGCCGACAACGCCCCCGACTCCCATCTCTTTGAGATCACCTAGGCTCGCCAGCGCTTGGACCACTGATCGGCGATCGCCTGAAAGGTTTCGATATATTGCTCGTGCCCTCCCGGAAATACCACGTCTAGGGTGAGCGGATCATCAGTATCGTTTGAATCGCCAGGACCCTCCGTCACCTGCATCACCCCATCACACTCCTCCACCTTCAGCGGCTTTCGGTTTTTTACTTCTCCCTGACTGCTATCCACATACACCACCACATTGCCGCGCTCACTGGCTCCCCCAAGATTTTGAATGAGCTGTAAAAACAGGCGATCGCTCCCTCCCCGGCGCACCACCCGCTTGCCGTCTTCCTTTTCCACTCGGCTGGTCACCGTATCGCCAACCCCAATAATTACGGGCATTTGGGACAGGTCAAAATTGTCTCGCACCAAATCCAACAGCGCCGATAGCGATCGCGGAGCCTGCCGCACGCTGAAATCTTCCCCTAAAGGATAATGACCCGTTCGCTGGGCATAGTAGCGGTTGAGCAAGGCCACCACTCCCGCCTCTTTGATCGCCCCCTGGAGCATAAACTGAAAATCCGTTGTTCCTGAGTCCGCCACGCCAGAACTAGCCGCATTCCCCGACCGAGCCAGCCGCAGTCTTTCTTGACCATTTTTGTCGCGACCGTCATTGGGGGCATAGTGTACAAAAAACGTATTTCCTAACCCTTGCTGCTCTGCTTCCACCAGTAAATCTCGACAACAATCACGCATGGTCTGTTGCAGACTGCGATAGGTTTCTAAACGATTGTTGTCCCGTAAATACTGATAAAACTCGTTTAGATTTGCCGTAGGTGACGCCACGTTATCAAGAATCGCGGCTTCCACTAATCGAGCTAGGGTTCCACCTGAAAAAAGCCCTGGTACATCATTAAAAAACGTCGTTAGCTTTTCCTTAAAAATATTAGGAACACCTGTCAAAAATTTAAGCTCTGCCGTGCTCACTCCAGGATGGCTAACCCGTCCGCCGCTAGTTTGCCACTGTACCCCTCCGGCGGCTAGACCCGGTAGATAACTATTGGTGCCCATCGGGTCGGCGATCGCCGACTCCACAATTTTGTTGACCCCGCGCGTACCCACATGTTCGCCGTTAGTTAATACAAAGAAATGCCCCGCCAACTGTTGCGTGGCTTCGATATAGTTGGCGTCTAACGTACGGTTTAAAGGGTCGCGCACTAGCCCCATACAAACCCCATCTAAATCTTGAATAACTAATAGATTTTCCTGCTTTGATACGTAGTCAATAAAGCGACTATGGTCAATGGAATAGGGGGCAAGGTTTAGAAAAGGGTGACGTAAGTTTGAGACAGCCATGCTAGACGAAAAAATTAATTGTGGTTAAAAATCAATGGAAAATACTAGTGCCAAAAGTGACCAATATAAAGTAAACGAGATAGGGGAAATTGATGGTACCAAAGGGCAATGGCCCCAGAAAAGATGGCGTTTAACAGAAAGGAGCAGCATTGCTCTGTGACAATACTGCTCCTTAGGATTCCTTCAATTTAATCGGAATTGCCAGACTTTACCCAAAGAATTGCCTTAGATAAACTCCGGTTTGCCAAACTTTTACCTATACCAACGCAGGTTCGGGAGCCGGCGCCGGCATACTCAGGTGGTCATACAGAGGGAATTCTGCACATAGAGCCGCTACCCCAGCGCGACACTTGTCGGCAACGCTTTCGTCGGTGGGGTTGAGCAACCGGTCGGCAATGATATCGCCGATTGTTTCAAATTCCTTCACGCCCATGCCGCGACTGGTCATGGCGGGGGAACCCAAGCGCAAACCGCTGGTCACAAACGGCGACTGGGGATCGAAGGGCACGGTGTTCTTGTTGGCGGTGATATTAATTTCACTCATCAACCGATCTGCTTCTTTACCGGTCATATCCACAGACCGCAAGTCCACCAGCATCACGTGGTTGTCGGTGCCGTCAGAAACAATCTTTAGACCCCGCTTCTGAAGCTGACCCGCCAGTGCCTGGGCGTTTTCAATGACCTGGACCGCATAGGTTTTAAATTCCGGCTTCAAGGCTTCACCAAAGGCTACCGCTTTCGCCGCAATCACGTGCTCCAATGGGCCCCCTTGGGATCCTGGGAATACTGCTTTGTTGAACTTCTTGCCCAGCTCCTCATCGCGGGTCAAAATCAAGCCGCCTCGGGGACCGCGTAGGGTTTTGTGGGTGGTGGTGGTAACCACATCGCACACGGGGACCGGGTTGGGATGCACACCCGCCGCTACTAAACCAGCGATATGGGCAATGTCTGCCATTAGGTATGCGCCCACTTCGTCAGCGATCGCCCGGAACTTATCAAATTCAATTACCCGGGAGTACGCCGAATAGCCGCAGATAATCATCTTGGGCTTGTGTTCTAAAGCCTGGGCACGAATCTGGTCAAAGTCCAGTCGCTCGGTTTCCTGATTGACGCCATACTGCACCACGTTGAACCATTTCCCAGATACGTTTACCGGGGAGCCGTGGCTAAGGTGTCCACCGTGGGACAGGTCCATGCCCAAAATCGTGTCGCCGGGCTCTAGCAGCGCCAAAAATACGGCGAAGTTTGCCTGGGCACCGGAGTGGGGCTGCACGTTTGCTGCCGCTGCGCCGAATAGTTCTTTCACTCGGGCGATCGCCAATGCCTCGGCTTTGTCCACAAAGGAGCAGCCGCCGTAATACCGCTTACCGGGCAGTCCCTCAGCGTACTTATTGGTCAGCACCGATCCTTGAGCTGCCATCACCGCCGGAGAGGTGAAATTTTCGCTCGCAATCAGCTCAAGGTGGTCCCGTTGTCGCTGTAGCTCTTGGGCAATAATTTCGTTGATTAGGGGATCAGTTTCAGCAAGAAAATCCAAGTTGGATCGAGTCACGGCACAACCCTCGTAGAAAACAATTTAAAGCGCTTTCAGTGAAACCTGGATAGTCGAGAGGGACGAGAACAGGGCACGGGAAAGCTATTCTTTATTCTGCATATAACCGTAAACGGATAAAGAAATCCGTTACGGACCTATTGCAGACGTTTATTGTAGTGCAGTTTTGCAAGAAAACTTATTGGAATTTCGACGTCATCTTTGCTGCGGTTTTGCTGATTTTAAAGGGCGGGATTTCTCCGTTATTTGCCCGCGCTTTCAACACCTCAGCGTGGAAATGTTTGCGCAGAAGCTGTGCCGAGTCCCCTGTGCCAGGATCTTAAAAAGGACGCGATCGCCCAAACACCCAAGAACACTGTCAAATAGCATCAGCCAGTTACGGTGATTCACAAATTAGGGGCGCGACAGTGCACAGGCACTAAGAGCGCAGTGGACCTCATGGCAGAAAGCGCTAAACCTTTGCGACGAAAGCGGTTCAGCAGCTTAAATCTAGGCTTCAATAAAAGTAGAGAACGGTACCGATAACACCAGGGAGATTGCCCTGATAAAGAGTCGCCCTATTAGCGGACCTATCAAAAGCTATCGAAGACCGCGGCAAGAACACAGCACAATGCGGGAGGTAAACGATGTGGGTCGTAGTCATGGACGGACAGATCATTGAGCCTCACCAAATCTGCCAAAGCTGTTTAATGGCGGATCAGCGGGGAAATCCGCGATGTCACCAAGGGCGTTTGGGATGTGCGCGATATCGTCAGTGCGATCGCAAACTCTGCCCATCAAATCCACAACAGCGTTCAATTCCAAGTCCCGCAGAACCGGTGGAATGCCAAATGGGCTTTTTCCTAACTCACATGGCGAATTAAACGCTCAAGGTCTCTTGAGTGGCACACGATTCCCACCCGAAAAACCCTAGACATTATTTCTATTAAACGGGACCGACGGGATTCGAACCCGCAACTTCCGCCGTGACAGGGCGGTGCTCTAACCAGTTGAACTACGGTCCCTGGCAGCGATTTACATAGTCACCCACTTTCTCAATTTTGTCAAAGCTTTCTCAAAAATTTTGTCACACTAGTAGGAAATAGGCGGCAGGGAAAGCAGGGAGAAACCATGAATCCTTGGGATAGCGGGCGAATGGCATTGCGCACATTGGTGGGGCATCGCCTGCGCAGTGGGTTGACCATGTTGGGGATTGCTATCGGTAATGCGGCGGTGATTGCCACCATTGGCGTGGGAGAGGGAGCCACTCAGTTTGTCATGGCAGAGGTGGAATCTTTGGGTCCGAATATTTTGCTAGTGCGTCCCGGGGGACCGGATGCGGATAGGCAACCCATTTTGATTCCCCAAACGTTGGTTTATGGGGATGCGATCGCCATCAAAGAACAGGTGCCCACCGTTTCGGCAGTGGCTCCAGAACTCACCAGCTCTGAACTGGTTAGCTTTCGCGGGCAAAATATTTCAACGACCATTACCGGCACAACGCCCGATTACCTATCCGTCCGTGGCTTTGATATGGCCAAGGGGCGGTTTTTAACGGAGCTGGACCTGGAGCGTAATGAGCGGGCGGCGGTGTTGGGGTCAGAGCTAGCCCTACAGCTATTTGGCGAAGAGGAAGCCCTGGGGCAAGTGGTGCGGGTGCGTAACGCCAGCTTTCGTGTGGTGGGCGTATTTCAGCCCAAAGGCTCTAGCTTTGGGCTGGACCTGGATATGAACTTAGTGGCGCCGGTAACCACCATTGGGCGGCAGCTGGTCGGTCGTACCTCGCCCTTTGGGATGAAGGTAACGTTCCTGTCCGTATCGGCGCGGTCTACGGAAGAATTGCAAGCCGCAAAGTTTCAAATTGAAAACCTGTTGCGGTTGCGCCACAAGATTGTTGACGAAGATGATTTTACGGTGCGCACCCAAAAGGATTTACAGGATACCTTTAGCTCCATCACCCGCACATTGCAGCTTATGTTGGCGTCGATCGCCAGTATTTCCCTGTTAGTGGGGGGCATCGGCATCACCAATATCATGTTGGTATCGGTGACGGAGCGCACCCAGGAAATTGGGCTGCGGAAGGCGATCGGCGCGGCACCGTGGGATATCCTTACCCAGTTCATTATCGAGGCGACGGTGCTGGCGGCGTTGGGGGGCGCAATTGGTACCGGTGTGGGCATCAGCGGCATTTGGCTGATTTCTGCCACCACCACCTTAGAAGCGCGGGTTTCGGCGCAGGCGATCGTCCTAGCGGTTAGCGTGTCCGGTTTCCTTGGACTCACCTTCGGCACTATTCCCGCCCGCACCGCGGCTAAGCTCGACCCCATCGATGCCTTACGTCATGGTTAATAACGGATCTAATGTCAATTCACTGAATCCAGGCGGTATTCAAAACCCTCAACGCCCAGTATTGATAGGCACTCAATATCTCTTTAATTCGGAGAATTGGTATCAGGGGGTGAACAGTGCGCGTGGAGCCAGTTTTGGGCAAAGCTATGGGCTTGGGTCGGGGTGTGGATTTTTGATTCAGCGTGGGCTAGGGCTAAAGCGTTTAGCAACTCACCCACCCAGGGACCAGGCGATCGCCCTTCGCTGGGACCATAGGTTTGTAAAATCTCTCGACCCGATAGCAGCGGCTGAGGATGCACCATCGGGTCATTAGGATGGTGCCAGCGCTCAATGGGCTCCAGCAGGTAATCCACAGGTGTTCCTGCGGCGATCGCCAACGCAGCCACCAGAGGGAAGGTGCCGTGGGAAATGCGAAACAGTTTGAACTGGTCGGTGATCGTCAGCGGGCTGGTTCTCGGACGCAAAGGTAGCCCGTCTTGGGCGTCTCCTAGCCCAGTAAAAACTTGTATGCCATTCAAAACGCCCTCTACAATGCGCTGCTCATGGCGGCTGGTTTTTAATCGCTGCAACGATTGCACTGCTTGCTCTCCGCTAGGGGCCAACCATGCCGCCAGCTTCAACAGAGCTAGCCCGCGCCCTTCAAGGGCCGCATCAGCAGCCAAACGGGCAGACATCATCCTATTGGGGGACTGGCTTTGACCCTTTTGCTTGTTCCTTTTTTTCTCACCTTTTTTCGTCCCTGTGTCTTGCGCCCCTTTCGTGTCAGCAACATCTCCAGCCACCGCCTGTTCAATCCCTTGGGGCAGCGCTGCCCAGCGGAGGGACAGCGTGGCGATCGCCCCATCAATCTGGTCCGCTAGCGCCAACTGCCACGGCGCTAAATATGGCAGCCAGTGTTTAAATATGCCGTCCTCCCAAGCTGCCTTGCCCCAGCGTGTCCCCCCCGGAGCCGCCAACAGCCCTCGAATTTCGCTCATTACCCGCTCTGCTGCCACCGTTTTCAGCAGCGGGGCCAGGAGCCTTAAGCTTTGTTGGGTTTCCTCCTCCAGCAGCAAATTCAACTGGGCGCACTGGCGATAAGCCCGCAGCAGCCGCAGGGGATCTTCCCGTAAATTTTCCGGCGAAATCATCCGCATGGTGCGCCGTTGTAAATCTCGCTGCCCGTCAAAGGGATCGATCGCCCGCCCCCCGTGGGGCTGCACCGCGATCGCATTCACCGTAAAATCACGCCGGTGCAAATCTGTTTCCAGCGTCGGTCCCACCTGCCGAGCAAAATCCGCCGTGCCGTCCCTAAATACCACCCGAGCGATTCCCCGCTCCGCATCCAGCACCACAAATCCAATGCCATAATCTTCCGCAATGCTCCGCGCCGTGGCGATCGCATCGCCAGGCATCACAAAATCCAAATCTAAGTGCGCCACCCGTCGCCCTAGCAGCGCATCCCGCACCGTTCCCCCCACCAGATAACCGGCAGAAGGTAGGCGATTCACCGGAAACGGCCAACCGTTACCTGTAAGCAGCGAGGAATCACACACAAGGGTCATTAAGAAGATGCTCCGAAATAAGCTCCTAAAGGGGACAAAAATTAAATTTCTAGGAAATTGACAAGGTGTTTTTTTGAGCATCTCGTCAAGCATTTCACAGGCGATGGCCATCGAAAGACTGTAGCCTCCGAAGGTTGCCAAGGGGAATTTTTGACTCTGATTTGAGCTTAACTACCCAATCTGTTTTCTGGCTCAGCTCTTAAACTTATTGCCATCAAAACTTTTGGCAGTTTCTAATAGATTGGACTGGCTAATTTCCGTTTGTTCGCCGGATTTTAACCACTTAATTTGAACCGTATTGTTGTCAGCTTCAGCATCGCCTAGAATGGCGCAGGCTTTAGCGCCGGCGCGATCGCCCCGCTTAAACTGCTTCCCAAAAGCACTGCCGCTTAGGTCCACCTCAACGGAATAGCCTGCCTGACGTAGGATTTGTGCCACGCTCAAGGCCTGGATTTCAGCCTGATTTCCCCGAGACACCACATAAAAATCAACGCTCGGCTCCGACAACGGTTGAATCTCCTGAAGCAGCAAAATCAACCGCTCCATCCCCATAGCCCAGCCCACTGCGGACGTTTCCGGTCCCCCCAGCTCAGACACCAGTCCGTCATAGCGCCCACCGCCGCAAACGGTAGCCTGCGCTCCCAAATCGTCAGACTGAATTTCAAAGGCCGTGTGGGTGTAATAATCCAAGCCTCGCACCAACCGATTGTCTAGGGTGTAATCAATACCCAGTGCTGCAAGCCCCTGTTGCACCCTCTCAAAACGCTCAGCAGAGTCTGGGCTTAGGGCGTCCACAATGCTGGGCGCGTCCACACAGATTTCCTGGGTGCGTTCCACCTTTGTGTCCAAAATCCGTAAAGGATTGCGCGTCAGCCGATCCTTTGAATCAGGGTCCAGTTCGTCTTTGTAGGGAGTTAAATACGCCACTAATTTTTCTCGATAGCGCTGACGATCCTCCCGATCACCTACAGAATTTAGCGCCAGCTTCAGAGACTTTAGCCCCAACGCCGACAGTAAATTCACTGCCACCGCGATCGCCTCCACATCGGCCCGAGGATCCGCACTGCCGAACACCTCTGCCCCAATCTGATGAAACTGTCGCTGTCGACCCGCTTGAGGACGCTCGTAGCGAAACATCGGGCCGCTGTACCAGAGCCGCTGAATGCCTCCTGTCCCATAAAGCTTGTTTTCAATAAAAGAGCGAACCGCTCCCGCCGTTCCCTCTGGACGTAGGGTAATAGAGCGATCACCCCGGTCGGAAAAGGTATACATCTCCTTGCCTACCACATCAGTGGCTTCGCCAATCCCTCGGGCAAACAGGTCCGTTTGCTCAAACATTGGCGTGCGAATTTCCCGAAAGGCTGCCTGCCCCAAGATTTGCTGCGCCGTTGCCTCTAGATGCTGCCAGTAGCCAATATCCGTAGGCAAAATGTCCTTAGTGCCTCGCAGGGCTTGGATGGTACTCATGGCTGGGCGATCGCTAGAAGTTATTAAAAGATAGATTCGTTAGGCAATTAGTCTAGCGTGAAGCGATCGCATCCCCGAAGATTCCTGAAAACGAAAAGGACGCGCCCCTTCCATGACATAAAGTCTAAGGGGCACGTCCCAGAACGCTCAAGAAACGTTCAATAGAGAGTTAGGTCACAGCCAATCCCAAAGTTAGAACCAGCATAATAACCGCACCGGCTCCCAGTGCAACAACGGCGCGACGGTAGACTTTACTGCTGTTATCAACCACAGGCTTGTAAATTTTCAGCAGACCCAGTCGTAGCTTCGTATCCAAGTGGTTGGAGTCATAACGCGCCATCCGCGCGAAAGGCATTTCACCACTGTTTCGCTGAGGAAGCACACGCCGCCGCTGGTAAGGAACAATATCGTCCCCGAAATTATCCAAATATTCTTCGCTGTTAATCAGCTCGTCCACAAATCCCTGTAGACCCTTTGTGGCGATTACGATGGACCAGGTGATTTTTTCTGGCTCACCGTATACTGCCCGCCCTAGAAGACGCTGAATGCACAGCTCCACAAGGCGATAGTTGCTGTTAGTTTCGTAGTCCAACCGGCGGAAAGTGTCCGACAGTATCAAGCCCCGCATAAATTCGCGAACGGTAATTTGACCGCTGCGCAGCTGAGACTCTAAATTCTTTTCCCGGTTAAAGTCCAGAATCTGCTGCTCATTGAAGACTTGACGGTAGGCAGCCCAAATAATCTCGTCTAGCTCTGAGCCCTGGGGTAAGTTTTCTACGCTGTAGATTTTAGGCTGTTCGTCGTTAGTAATCTCATAGCCATTAACGCGCTGATTTTGGCTCGTTGGCGAATAGCTTAAGGTTGGAATTGCCATATTATTTTGTTTTTCCCCTAGGTTTTTGACTCAGAAATGACTTAAATAATTGGAAATAACGGCTTAAAAAATAAGAAGCAGAAATGCTAATTAAGGATTGGGGTAGGGACCGTTTAAGCCCTACCCCAATAATCAGAGAGCTTTAACTTTCTGACTTAGCTCTTTATTGGTGGATTAGCCCGAGATGCCTGCGCGAGCAATTTCCAGCACGATAAATGCTGCAAATGCTGCGCCACCCAAACCGCCTACCAAGAAGCCTGAGTTAAACAGACTCCAGGTTCGGTAGTTATAGATGTTTTCAGGAAGTACACCCACGGCTTTGCGATCGCCCTGGAATACTGCCAAGCCATACATCAGAAGGCACAAGCTGAGAATTACCACCAAACCGGAAGCGCCTCCCCATCCTGCCAACAGAGCATTGTCAGAACCGCGCAAGGGACCAAGCTTGTAGAACGGTCCCAGCAGCAAATAGCCGTGGGCCATGCCAATTTCCAAGCCCCGGGTAAATGGCGCCAGCCCGTCCCGGTAAATGGGTAGGTTGTCTAACCAAGCCAAACTAGTTTGACTGGCATTGACGGGAGTGTTGAAGCTGCCCTGTAGAACATCATTGCGATAGGGCTGAACGATACCCATGGAAATGGGACCGCCGGAAAAATCCGTTTCGCCAAAGCTACCTTCTTGCGCAAACTTCATTTCGCTAAACACAAAGCCAGCATCGATCGCCCGAGAGCGTAGACCGTGCCAAATGTGTCCTGCCAAAAGCAAGCTAGCCAAAATTAGGTGGAACAGCATCAACCAGGTGCGAGGCGTAATAGCGCCATTCACTACCAGGGTCTGAGCAGGACCGTAAAACGCCTCGGGATAAACCGTGTCGTTAACCCACACAAAGAAAGACACAAAGAAACCCATATAGGCGAGGGCTGCTTGGCTGTAAGACAGATATGCCTCGCCGGACCACACCAGCACCTTCTTCGCCCAGCCGGTGGGCTGAGAGGCAATGTGCCAAAGACCACCAGCGATGCAGGTGATACCAATCCAAATATGACCGCCCACAACATCTTCGAGGTTGTTAACGGCAGCCATTCCCTTGAGAGTCCAGCCATCGGGGGTGATGCCCACCACGTAGCCAAATACTTTCAAAGGGCTGATGGTGGGGCTGTCAACGATGCGCACATCGGCGATCGCTGGGTCATAGAGTCCTCCGTAAACGCAGGCTTTGAGCACCAACAACAGCGCCCCCATTCCCAGAAGCACCAAGTGAGATCCCAAGATGGAAGTCATCTTGCCACCGTCTTCCCAACGGTACCCAAATCCAGTCTCATCAAGCACTTCGGGACCTAAGGCAGAGTGGTAAATACCACCAGCGCCTAGGAAAGCTGAAGCAATCAAATGAACCATACCGATCGCAAAGTATGGATAGGTATCCACAATTTGCCCACCAGCACCAACCCCCAACCCCAGCGTTGCCAGGTGAGGCAGCAAAATCAAATTTTGCTCGAACATAGGCTGGGTCACATCAAAGCGCGACAGCTCAAACAGCGTCATCGCGCCCGCCCACAGAACAATCAGTCCTGCGTGGGCCACATGAGCCCCCAGCAGCTTTCCAGATAGATCCCGGAATCGGAAGTTTCCTGCCCACCAGGACTTTGGATCAACTGAATCCTTAACGGATTGGACATTAATAGTGCCCCCAGGAAAATCCACTGCGCCTGGAGGACGGAATTTTGCGACTGTCATTTATACCACCTGCCCCCGAGTAGACTCAATTACGCGACCTTCCTTGAAGCTGTAACCCGCTGCGCGAAGGGAATGGAAAATATGACCCTGTAAAAAGAAGAATCCGAGCCAGAAGTGGGCGTTAGCCAACCAAACCCGAACCGTTGCCGCACCGCCATCAGCGCTGGCAAACACCGGGAATCGGTCAAACTTCAGCACCAAAGTGGGACCGAAGAATTCTACGGGAAACACGGTGGAGTTGACGGACACAAACAAGGTCGCCACAAAAGCCATCAGGCTAACAGCGCCAATGCTGTAGGACAAATAGGCTTCCCCAGACCACACAAACAGCTTTTTCGCCCAGCTAGTGGGAGCCGTCCGCATGTGCCATAGGCCGCCAAGGATGCAAATCGCGCCGATCCAAATGTGACCGCCTACCACATCTTCAAGGTTGTCTACGCCCGCAAGCCAAAACTTACCTTGGGTACCCACCAGGTAGCCAAAGATTTTTGTAAAGCTCAAGGTGGGGCTGGAAACCACACGTACCTGTTGGATTGCCGGGTCGTAAAGTCCGCCAATGTACATGGCTTTCGCCACAAGCAGAAATGCCCCCAATCCCAACAGGGTGAGGTGGATGCCCAAAATGGTGGTCATTTTGCGGGCATCGTTCCACTGGTAGCCAAAGAAATCGAACTTGCCTTCCAAAGTGGACGGTCCTTTCAGGGAGTGGAATAGTCCGCCAGCGCCCAAAAATGCAGAGCTAATCAGGTGTAGCGCCCCCACCACAAAGTAGGGATAAGTATCAACGGCTCCGTCGGGACCAATGCCAAAGCCAAGGCGAGCCAAGTTGGGAAGAACAATCAACCCTTGCTCGTACATGGACTGGGTAACGTCGTAGTTCGACACCTCAAACAGAGTGATTGCCCCTGCCCAAAAAACGATCAACCCGGCGTGGGCTACGTGAGCGCCCAGCAGTTTTCCGGAAAGATTCACCAGACGAGCATTACCTGCCCTCCAGGGGATCTGAGCGATCGCTTCACTAGCGACAGCCATAGCTTCCTCCTAAAAACTAAGAAACGGTAAACGGTCTATGAAAATTGAAGCGCTTTTTATGGAAATGCACCGGAAAGTGGCGGATTACGAAACACTTCGCCGAATTACTCAACAATTCGTAGGACTTCAAAGTCTCAGTTTTAATGAAAACTCGAGGTCAAAAGGTAACGATCACGCCTCTTAACCGGTGCCTTCCGTAGAGCCTCATCGCCTGATCAGTCATGGTTAACAATCACAGGCTGGAAGCTGCCACCTATTTGACGGCACGCCCTAAGCTGCAATTTCCACATCGCGAGCGACGTAATCAAAAAAGGTGCCAAACTGAACACCCTTAGCAGCGGACCGGGCACGATATGCATGCCATAGGTGCCCCAGCAAAGCCACAAACCCAAGGGTGGCATGGACGCTAGATAAGGCATTCCGAACTGGCGACACTGATCCCGCAGGACCGTAGAACACTTCGGGATAAGCAACGGTGTTAACCAGGGCAAAGCAGGCAACGCTAAAGCCAGCCAATGCCAGTGCCCCCAAGCTGTAGGACAGGTAGGCCTCTCCAGACCACACCAGGCGCTGTTTCGCCCAGTTCAGTGGCTTCGTGGCGATATGGAAAATGCCGCCAAAAATGCAGAGAATCGCCACCCACACGTGACCACCAATTACATCTTCCAGGTTGTTCACACTGGCCATCCCGCTAAGGGTCCAGCCGTCAGGGCTAAATCCAAATAGGTATCCGAAAATGCGGGATGGATCTAAATTGGGCTGGATCAGGTGCACCTCTCCGACCGTAGGGTCGTAAATGCCACCTAATACGCTGGCTTTTAGCACTAACGCTAAAGCGCCCAGCCCCAGAATTACCAGGTGCGATCCTAAAATGCTGGTCATTTTGCCACCGTCTTCCCAGTCGTAGCCAAAGCCTTTGGGATCTAGTACTTTGGGACCGAGCACAGAGTGGTACATACCACCAGCGCCTAAAACGGCAGAGCTGATCAGATGCAACATTCCCACTACGTAGTAGGGGTAGAGGTCAACAACTTGACCGCCGTCGCCGATGCCCAGTCCCAGAGTGGCTAGGTGGGGCAGCAAAATTAAATTTTGCTCATACATGGGCTGGGAAACATCGAATCGCGATAACTCAAACAGGGTCATCGCCCCTGCCCACAGCACAATTAATCCAGCGTGTGCCACATGGGCTCCCAGCAGTTTTCCAGACAAGTCTAAAAAGCGGATATTGCCCCCAAGGAGCCCTGTGCCAGAGCTTTGCCCTGCGGCATCGTCACTTTTTTTGTCTGGTTTCCAGCCTAAGGTGCGGAAGACTGGCGTCCACAGCAGTGGTTTTGCCATCGTTTACCTCGCTACAAGCGTTCTTCTTCTACGGGCTCTTCTGAACATTTGAAGCACTGTGTCCTCAACGTTCCTGACATCACCAAGACTGAAACGAGAACGAGGCTGGCTCAGCAGCTTTGCAGGCGCCCTATCGGTTTAACCGTTGGGTGAAAGCAAGCTGGATCGGCACAGAAACGTTGATTGAAATCCTGGTTGAGCCTTGGTGGTGACTTCTTGCAATGGTAGAGAGAACCTGACTATCTTTCTCAATAGTGGAGCCAGAACTTAATATATTGTTTAAAACTGTGTTGCCATTGCTACATGTGCGTTTTGGGGCGCAGAATCGTTTGGCGTAGTTGCTCTGTTATGGCGTTAGCTTATTGCAAGACTTCGCGAAGCTTGTGAGCTGTCTCGTGGACCATAGGGAGAGCTACTGGACGACTAAGTTAGAGGCGATTTCATCGTCAGGGTTGCTGTTAAAGTCAGCGAGTTTGTCTTTCTCCGAACCCCTTGAAGTTAGTGGCTTGGGTCAAGTGGATATCAAGGCTAATGATGACCAGGGGAGCTGCGCCTAATATTTTGCGTTCTGCCCGAAAAGGGGTTTCCTCGCTGTGTAGAGTCTCGTAGGGCTTAGCTGATTCCCTGTCCTATGACGACAGGCAAGAATAGTCGTGACGACAGGCAAGAATAGTCGAGGTATTCATTTACAATTTGTTTACAATTCAAAATGAAGAGCAGTTGCCATTGCTCTGAAAAATCATCTAAAAATCCGTTAGTCACTGTTTATGATTACGGCTCCAATGCCATCGTCCACTGCTTCCGACTCCGCGAAAATTGAGCTTGCCAAGGCAAGTACGCCGGTTAATTCTCGGTCCACCCAGCCCACCATCCAGGCGGAAACTTTGGGGCTGCTGGAATGGTCGCGCCTTTGTCAGCAGGTGGCGTCGTTTGCCTCTACGCCATTGGGGCGGATTGCGACGGAGCAGTTGGTGATTCCTGATAGTGTGGCGGGTAGTGAGGCGCTGCTGATTCAAACGAAGGAAGTGTATGAGTTTGAACAGACAGAACCCCAGGGGCTTAATTTTCGTGGCATTGGCAATATTGACGGGGCGCTGGAGCGGGCGGAGCGTCAGGGGGTGTTGTCGGGGGAGGAGTTGTTGACGATCGCCCAGACGCTGGCGGGGTTGCGTAACTTGCGAAAGCAGATTTCTTCCCGCGAGGACGACTGCCCGGTGTTGATGGAGCTGGTGTCTAGCGTGCGTACGCTGCCGGATTTAGAGAAGGAGATTAATCACTGTATTGATGATCGCGGTGAGGTGGCGGATCGAGCCAGTACAAAACTGGGGGGCATTCGCGATGGGCTCAAGCAGGTGCGATCGCAAATTCGCAAAAAGCTGCAAAATATCATGCAGCAGAAGCCCAATGCAGTGCAAGAATCCACCATTGTGATGCGGGGCGATCGCTTTGCACTGCCGGTAAAGGCGGGGCACAAGTCCAATATTCGCGGCATTGTGCACGATACGTCGGCGTCGGGTGGCACTTTATATATAGAACCCCACGCGGTGGTGGAGTCGAATAATAAGCTGCGCCAGTTAACGCGGCAAGAAGCAGCGGAAGAGGAGGCGATTCGGCGGCGGTTGAGTGAGTTAGTGGCTGAAGATTTGCCGGAGCTGGAGCGGGTTTTGGCGATCGCAACCACCATTGACCTGGCGGCAGCGCGGGCTCGTTATAGCTTCTGGTTGGAGGCAAATCCACCGCGATTTATTGACCCGAGGGGCAATGAAACCACGACCCTGCGGAATTTGCGGCACCCCTTGCTGGTGTGGCAGGCGGCTCACGACGAAGGGGCGGCAGTGGTGCCTATTGATGTGGCGATCGACCCCAAAATCCGCGTGGTTGCCATTACTGGTCCCAATACTGGCGGTAAAACCGTAACCCTGAAGACCCTGGGGCTGGCGGCGCTGATGGCAAAGGCGGGGCTATTTGTGCCTGCCCGCGAGCCAGTGGAGTTGCCTTGGTTTGAGCAGGTGTTAGCGGATATTGGCGATGAGCAGTCTATCGAGCAAAATCTATCCACCTTTTCGGGACATATTCGCCGCATTGTGCGCATTTTGAAAGCGCTAAAGCCTGCCCCGCCAAAGCAGCAGACAGAGACTCAAGAGACTAACGAATCAGACGCTGGCCTGCTCCCTAACGCAGTAGAAACTGAGGAAGAATCCCCAGAATTTTCGCCTTTGCCAGAGATTCACGAGCTTCAGGAATATGGGGGCGATCTCTCCCTAGTTTTACTCGACGAAGTGGGCGCAGGCACGGACCCGGCGGAAGGCAGCGCCCTAGCCACATCCCTGTTGACCAAGCTGGCAGATCGCGCCCAGCTTACTGTGGCGACGACTCACTTTGGCGAGCTAAAGACGCTGAAATATCAGGATGAACGCTTCGAAAACGCCTCGGTGGAATTCGACGATCGCACCCTGAGCCCCACCTACAAACTGCTGTGGGGAATTCCCGGGCGCTCCAATGCGTTGACCATTGCCAAGCGGCTGGGGCTGGATCGCTCTGTGGTGAATAGTGCCCAAAAACTGGTGGGCGGATTTTCGGAAGATATTAACCGCACCATCGCTGGCTTAGAAGCCCAGCATCGCCAGCAAGAATCCAAGTCCAACCAGGCTCAGCATTTGCTAGAGCGAGCTCAACATTTACACCAGCAAATTGACAAAAAGGCTAAGGCGCTGAAAGAGCGGGAGGATCAGCTGCGGCAGTCTCAGGAAGAGGCGGTGCGGGCGGCCGTTAACGATGCCAAAAAAGAAATTAATCAGGTGATTCGTCGCCTGAAGAAAGGGGAAATCACTGGGCAGGCGGCGCAAAAAGCCGGGGAAGAGCTGGGGGCGATCGCCGAAAAGCGTTTGCCATCCCAGCAGGCGAAAAAGCGCAAACCCACCTATAAACCCACCGTGGGCGAGCGCATCCGGGTGTTGAGCCTGGGCAGCACGGCAGAGGTGCTGGACGTGGATGAAGCGGACCAGCAGTTGACGGTGCGGATGGGCATTTTAAAAGCAACGGTGCCCATGAACGACATTGAGTCCCTGAAGGGAGAGAAGGTGGAACCGCCACCGAAGAAAGCTGCCAGAGTTTCCCAAAAGCCCAAACAGCGCACCATCCTACGCACGTCCAAAACTTCAGTGGATATTCGCGGGGCGCGGGTAACCGATTCGGAGCCCATTATCGATAAGCTGATTTCCCAGGCGATCGCCGCTGACCAGGGAGCAATATGGGTAATCCACGGCAAGGGCACCGGCAAATTGCGAGAGGGCGTCCAGGGATTTTTGAAACAGCACGCCCTAGTGGAGCGCTACGAAATTGCCGAGAAAAATGACGGAGGCGCGGGAGTTACGATCGCCTACCTTAAGTAATGCTAGTGCGCCATAAACGAAAGCATAAACGCCTAGGGTTTGCGCCCCTTGCGAGCACAAACCTTCGAGCCCAACCGACGATAGTCTGAGAAATGTCCCTAATCTAAACCCCCGCTAAATATGCTCCTCTAGCGCCTCTGGATGTATTGGAATGGCGATATAGCGGCGACGGAGTGACTTAGGACAACAGTCTAAGACTTTGAGCAATGGC